>NZ_JAMXXC010000012.1:0-85025 GCF_024129855.1 Acinetobacter lwoffii | reverse complement strand
TCCCGAACTCAGAAGTGAAACCTCTTAGCGCTGATGGTAGTGTGGGGTTACCCATGTGAGAGTAAGTCATCGCCAGCTCATTATTCCAAAACACCCTCTGCTAACGCAGGGGGTGTTTTTTTTATGCGTGGGATTTAGTGGAAAGCTTAGACACTAATTCTTTATTAAAATAAATTCTATTTATAATTTTTAAAATATATTTATTTACTTTTCTATGCTGAATTTAGACCAGAAACTCTGTATCTTGATGTTAATTTGGACAATAAATCAGTATGGAGAAGATAATGTTGTCGCAATTTAAAATAAAAATTCTACTCAGTTGTTGTGCTTTAGCATTTACTGCCTGTCATGCAGAGAATTCATCTTCTAGAAGTAGTCAAGAGGTATCTACATCAACTGCCAAATCGGATGCAGTCTCTTCTAACTTGCAAAAATATAAGGTTGAACAGGTTGCTCAATTTAATGAGCCGTGGGCGATTACTACTTTAAAGGATGGCCGACTATTAATTACTGAGCGCAAAGGAAAATTGCAGCTCTTTGATCCAAAAACCAAGAAAAAAATTGAAGTTAAAGGCATACCTCAAGTCGCATATGGAGGCCAGGGTGGCTTAGGCGAAGTTGCTTTACATCCAGATTTTGCAAAGAATCGGTGGGTATATCTGAGCTATGCTGAACAAGGCCAAGGCGGATATGGTGCAGTGGTGATCCGGGGTAAATTAAACTTAAATCAAGCCACTCCTCAACTCACACAAATTGAACGGATCTGGACGCAAGTGCCGAAATTTTCAGGCCAGGGACATTATGCCCATCGGATTGTATTCGGGTCGGATGGTAAGTTATGGATCAGTTCAGGAGAACGTCAGCAATTCAACCCTGCACAGGATATGCAATCCAACGCCGGTAAAATTATTCGCCTGAATGATGATGGCTCAATCCCTGCCGATAATCCGTTTATGACTCAGGGTAAAATTGCCCAGCAGGTCTGGAGTCTTGGACATCGTAATCCTCTAGGCATGGCTTTTGATCCGAAAGGGCAGCTTTGGGTGATCGAAATGGGACCGAAAGGCGGCGATGAACTGAACAAGATTGTCAAAGCTAAAAATTATGGTTATCCGTTAGTGTCCAATGGCGATCATTATGATGGCAAGCCGATTCCTGACCACAGTACCCGACCTGAATTTGAAGCCCCGGTACTGGATTGGACTCCGGTAATTTCTCCTTCAGATTTAATGTTTTATACGGCTAATGTCTTCCCGAAATGGAAAAATAAAGCGATTGCGACCGGTCTGTCTTCCAAAGCGATTGTGATTGTGGATACGAACCAGACTCCAGTGAAAGAAGTTCAGCGTCTGGATATGAAAGAGCGGATTCGCGGGGTTGCTCAGGCACAGGATGGTTCACTGTGGGTGATTCAAGATGGTTCGCAAGCCGGTTTGTTAAAAATGACAGCACCTTAATCCTCTGCTTTTAGGATGCTTATCTGAAAATGAGTTATTGAAAGGTGGAATAACGCAGCATGAGCTGACCCTCTGAATGAAAGGATTTTTAAGCTGATGCTGACATGAAAGAAAAAGGCCTCTACATCCTGTGAAGGCCTTTTCATATTCTGTTAAAGGTATAATATCTGTTATACCGATCAGCATCCTGCTACGTGAATTTTTTATTTTTCTTACAAGACTTCCTGTCTTGGTATGATCTGAATATAGCCTGAAGCGATACAGCGCAATAGGGCAGTTTGGCTGCATAGATTGTAGGTCAAAGCCGACAGCCAAATTTTAAAAAGATAAATTCAAAAATACTGTTTTAAAATGATCATCCGATCAAATTACAAATAGGGATGGTGATTTTGCTGTATGTTAGCGAGAGAATACTCTTTTGATATGCATCAACTGATATAAATAAAAATGTCGATAAAATAATAAAAAGGAAACTCCTATGCCTACGATTTAAATTGAAGTTCGCCAACAATATCCTCAAGCAGTTGAGGAACAATTGCTTAACAGCGTATTTCATTGTGTGAAAACTGCCTTTCAGCTACCTGAATATGATCGTAATATTCGTCTGGTCGTGCATGAAGCGCATCGTTTTCAGTATATGAGTCATTTAGCTCAGCCTGAATATTTTACCTTGATCAGTATTGACTGTTTTGCTGGACGCTGTCTGGAGACCAAGCGCAATTTGTATCAGCAGATGGTCAAAAGTCTCGGGGAAATCGGTATTCCTGCAGATCATATTTTGATTCATCTGAGAGAAAGTGCATTGGAAAATTGGGGGATTCGAGGAGGACAAGCCGCCTGTGATGTTGATCTCGGGTTTAAGGTTGATGTCTGATGCATCCAGATCAGTAGTCACGTTAAATCTAAAGTTTAAACAGAAAAGCCTCAACATCCTGTCGAGGCTTTTCTGGATTTGCTTCTCAGATCTGACTCCTGTCTAATCTGTCAACGTCCTGTTGATTGGCGCTTTTTATTGTTGTCGTATCGCTTTGCAGACTTCCTGTCTGTCTATGTACTGACTATAGCCTCGCATAAAACGACCGCATAGCGGCCAAACTCTGCGCTGCATGTAGGCTAAAACGTACAGGACTGTCGTCCAGTCATTAAGCACTGACATATTGAATCAGTCTATCCACCACAGCTTTTAAGTTTTTATTATCAAATTCATTGCCTTGGAAGGAATAATCTTTGTTGCGCGCAAAGATGTCCCGGATTTCAATCACGGCATTGGTATCCACCAGTCCAAGTTGAGTGCCGACTTGACGAATCTGGTCAATCGAACGTGATCCGTTAGTCGCACCATAACCAATATAAGCTGCCGGTTTGCCTTGCCATTCCTTGCCGAGATAATCCAGGGCATTTTTCAGGGCAGGGCTATAGCCATGATTGTATTCAGGCGTGACAAAAATAAAGGCATCGCCAAGCGCAATCTTGTCGGCCCAGTCTTGCTGTTTGGGCTGATCATAAATCCCGGTCAATGGGGGATGAGCACCAGAAAACAGCGGAAGATCCCATTCTTTTAGATCGACAATTTCAGTTTCTAAAGTGCTAAAGGCATAACTTTTAATTTCCTGCAGTACCCAGTGCGCCACTTTAATCGCGGTACGTCCCTCACGCACACTCCCAACCACAATATAAATTTTCATGTTTCATCCTTTCTTCGGGTCTGATCATCAAATTAAATTAATCAGATTTCAGGAAGGTGACTAGAGATGATTTGTATCCGGAATATAAAAAAGCTCCCGAAAGAGCTTTTTCAAAATCAGATAATTAGCTGATGTTTACATCAGTTTAATGCCTTGCTGACCCGCAGGTGTCACTTTAAAGATTTCCACTTCAAAGGTGATGTTTTTGCCTGCCAATGGATGGTTAAAGTCCACTTCAGTGATGTCATCATTCACCGATCTCACCACGCCATACAGGGTGGCTTTGGCCTTGTCTTCAAACTCGATCATGTGACCTTCGATCGGACGTTCTCCGAACTTCACCGTATCAAATTTCTGGATATTTTCTGGATTCCATGGACCAAAAGCATCTTCTGGAGGCAGGCTCACCGTACGACGGTCACCGGCACGTAAACCAAACAGTGCTTTTTCAAAACCAGGCAGTAAATTGCCATCGCCAATCACCAGGCTGATCGGTTCTTCACGGCTACGGGTATTGTCAATTTCTACGCCATTTTCGATTGCGACAGAAAAGTGCAGCTCGACTTTAGAACCGTCTGCAACCCGGGTTTCTTCGTTAGGATGAATAAAATCAGTCATGTTGTGCTTGCGCCCGTTGAATTCGATGTTTTTCTAAGAAAAAGGTATCAATCAGCATCAGAATAGTGCCTACAGTAATAGCACTATCTGCGATATTGAACGCAGGGAAGTGGCTGTTCTGGTAATACACATGAATAAAATCGACTACATAGCCGAGGCTGACCCGGTCGATTAAATTACCGATGGCACCACCCAGAATCAGGGCAATCGCCAATGGTAAAATTTTCATGTCTTTTGGCATGCGCATCAGCCAAAACACAAAGATTACAGACACTAAACCTGCCAGTGAAGTAAAGAAATAGCGTTGCCAACCACCGGCATCGGACAGGAAACTAAAGGCAGCGCCATAGTTATGTAGCAGTGTCCAATTTAAAAAGGGCAGCACAGGAACAGGATCTGCATAGTTCAGATTTGTCACTGCAATCCATTTGGTCCATTGATCCAGAATGATCGCCAGAATGGCCAGTCCAACCCACCATAAATTATGTGGATAGAACTGGAATAAGCCCTTTTTGGTGTGGGTATTAGGCATATTTTCTCTCTTCGCCTTGGCCTGTAGGAAGGTTGATGATACAACGACCGCATAGACCAGGATGTGCAGAATGTGTATTTACATCTGGTAATACATGCCAGCAACGTACGCATTTTTCGCCATCCGCTGCAGACACTTTCACATTCAAGCCTTCAAGATCAGATGCTTCACCTTGTGCTGCATCAAATGCATTCACGATCACTTGTGATGTGATCAGTACGAAACGAAGCTCATCACTTAACTTATCTAGCACTGCTTTTAATTCGGCATTTGCCCAAAGTTCAACTTTGGCAGACAAGTTAGAACCGACAGTTTTCGCGGTACGTGCAGTTTCAATGAATTTGTTTACTGCAGATTTCACAGCAATGAGCGTTTGCCATTCAGCTTCAGGTACTACATTTGCAGTTGAAGCCACAGGAATGTCATACCATTCAGCCGTGAACACGTATTTCTCTGATTGCTCAGGAATTAACGGCCAAGCTTCTTGTGCAGTAAAGCTCAGGATTGGTGACATCCAACGCACGAATGCTTGTACCAAGTGATACAACGCAGTTTGTGCAGAATGACGTGCTTGTGAATCCGCTTTAGTAGTGTATTGACGGTCTTTGATGATATCTAAGTAGAAACCACCTAAGTCGTTGATACAGAAATTCGTTAAAGCAGTGGTGACGATATGGAAGTTCATATCTTCGTATGCTTTTTTAATGGTTTCTTGCACTTCAGCAGCACGTTGCAGGATGTATTGATCGAGTGCGATCAATTGATCTACAGGAAGCGCATCTGTTGATGGTTTGAAACCATTGAGGTTAGCAAGTAAGAAACGAAGCGTGTTACGGATACGACGGTAACCGTCAGACGCACGGCTAAAGATTTCTTTACCTGCGGTCATTTCATAACGGTAATCCGCAGATGCGATCCAGAAGCGTAAGCCGTCTGCACCCATATCTTTAATGATGTCTTGTGGGGTGATCACGTTACCGATCGACTTCGACATCTTACGACCTTTCTCGTCCACTACGAAACCATGCGTTAACAAGCCTTTGTATGGCGCACGTTTATTAATCGCAATCGAGGTAAGCAATGAGGATTGGAACCAACCACGGTGTTGGTCTGAACCTTCAAGGTACAAATCAGCAGGATCAGTCAATTCTTCACGTTCACGCAGTACTGCATAATGCGTTGTACCTGAGTCGAACCAAACGTCTAGCGTGTCACGCACAGCATTGTATTGTTCAGCATCATCACCAATGAACTCACGGGCATCACGGTTGTACCAACCATCAATACCTTCTTGTTCGATCAGCTTAGCCACTTCTTCAATCAGTTCAGGCGTACGTGGGTGCAATTCATTGGTATCTTTATGTACGAAGAATGGAATTGGCACGCCCCAAGTACGTTGACGTGAAATACACCAGTCCGGACGACCTTCAATCATCGCCTGGATACGGTTTTTGCCCCAGTCCGGTACGAAGCTGATCTCGTTTTCAATCGCATTTAAGGCATTGTTACGTAGACCTTTGGCATCCATGCTGATGAACCATTGTGGGGTCGCACGGAAGATAATCGGGGTTTTATGGCGCCAGCAATGTGGATAGCTATGCTTGATCACTACATGTGCCCAAAGCTTGGTTGCTTCAGTCAATGCTGCAATAATTTTTGGATTGGCTTTGTAGATGTGCTCGCCCGGGAAGATTGGCGAAGTTGGTAAATACACACCATTACCACCGACTGGGTTTTCAACTTTCAAGTTATACTGTAAGCCAACTTTATAGTCGTCCACACCGTGACCCGGTGCAGTATGTACAGCACCTGTACCGCTAGCATCGGTGACGTGTTCACCCAAGATCACTGGCACTTGGCGCTCAGCAATTAAAGGATGTTGAAGAACTAAATTCTCAAGTTTTGCACCTGTGAATTCAGCAAGCACTTCAAATGCAGTAAAGCCATAACGCTGAGTTGCAGACTCAACCAATGATTTCGCAAGGATGAAGTTTTGTGATGCTTTGTTTTCACCAGTTGCTTTCACCAGTTGGTATTCAAGTTCAGCGTGGAGTGCAACCGCTTGGTTAGCAGGCATCGTCCAAGGCGTTGTTGTCCAAATCACGATGTCCGTACGATCAGCAACTTCTACGCCTACACGTACAGATAAATCAGCTAAATCTACAACGGTGAAACCGACGTCAATTGCATCCGATTTTTTATCTTCGTATTCAACTTCAGCTTCAGCCAATGATGAACCACAGTCTAGACACCAGTTGACTGGTTTCAGACCTGGCTCGATATGACCTGCTTTCGCGATTGCACCCAATGAACGTACGATGTCAGCTTCTTGTTTGAAGTTCATCGTTAGGTAAGGATTGTCCCAGTCACCGAATACGCCCATACGTACGAAGTCTTTCTTTTGAAGTTCAACTTGGGTATAGGCATATTCACGGCAGGCTTTACGGAAGGTAGACGCATCTACTTTCACGCCGACTTTGCCGACTTTTTCTTCGACTTTGAGTTCGATTGGTAAACCGTGACAGTCCCAGCCTGGTACATATGGCGCATCAAAACCATCCATTACACGACTTTTGATAATGATGTCTTTGAGTACTTTGTTGACCGCATGACCCAAATGGATTTGACCATTGGCATAAGGAGGGCCGTCATGAAGCACGTATTTTTTCTTGCCAATACGCGATTCACGAATCTGCTGATAAATGTTGTCGGCATACCACTCTTCTAACCATTTCGCTTCACGTACTGCCAAATTTGCTTTCATTGCAAAGTCAGTACCTGGGAGGTTTAGCGTGGCTTTATAGTCCACTGCATTTTCAGGAGTTTGCTTATCGCTCATGCAAGTCGTCTTCCAATCTAATCAGTTATGTCACTGACACGTTTTACAATAAAAATATGGGATATTAAAAGGGAAATGTGGGGTGATTTCGACGAAACTCAAGCAGTTTCTCGACATCATCATCAATTCCGGCTTTTAGCGCTTCAAGCGAAGGATAGTCCTTTTCGCCATGTAAATAGTTTAAGAACGTCACCCGCATCAACAGGCCATACAGATTAGCAGAAACATCTGGAAAATGTACTTCTAATCGCCATTCTGGATGTGCTTGTTTAATGGCTGGACGTGTGCCGACATGACCTGCCCCAAACAGGGCAGTTGGGTCATAACCCGCGATACCTGTTTGCGCTGCAGAGTCGGCTTTTACTTTGTCTTTTAAGGATAAGGTTTCGCAAATAACTTCAACCCCATAAATCCCTTTCAGGCAGGGCTTATGACGGTTGAGCCGTACATTAATAGTGGGGAAATCAATGGTTCGACCAATCTGATCACCATATTGCACCCGCCCGGTAATGCTATAGGGACGACCCAACAATTGTGCGGCCAAGGCTAAATCACCGGCTTGCAAGGTCTGGCGAATCCGGGTGGAACTGACGCGTTCACCATCCAAAGCAATGGTATTTAAATTGGTCACTTCAAAGCCGTAATTGCGCAGGAATTCGCTATTGCCCTGACGGTTTTTACCAAAGTGAAAATCATCGCCTAAGACCAGATGCCGAGCATTCAGTTTTTCTTTTAAAATGTCAGCAAAAGCTTCTGCAGTCAGGCTGCGGAAAGTATGGTCAAATTTCGCCACCGCGATATAGTCCACACCCAGCTCAGTCAGGTATTCAACTTTTTCACGCAACGATGAAATACGCGGTGGGGCATCATAACCCTGAAAGTATTCAAGCGGTTGCGGCTCGAAAATCATCACTACAGATTTTAAACCCTGTGCTTTGGCCACCTGTTGCAGCTGACGGATCATCGCCTGATGGCCTAAATGCACGCCGTCAAAATTACCGATGGTCACGGCAGTTTTGGGTAATTCAGAATGAGAGGCTAAAGCATTTAGACGGAGCAGCTGCATGGGCAAATCAAGTGCTTAGAAATATCGAGAGGCTATATATTGCCATAATCTCGCGCTTTCGTCTTGTTGTTGTGTTTTTATGCAATATTTTTCTTGAAAATTCATCTTCTTTGAAAATCGAGCTGGGTTCTATTTTTAGAGGTTGAGCAGGTCCGATCTGGGTACTGGTGCTTTTCATTCCGCCATTTTTGTTTTCTAATGTCTGCGTTTTTCTTGATATCAGGTGTTTCAAATGTCCGATCTGGCGCTCATCATGGCTCTACCCAATGAATCCAAAGGCTTGTTTGAAGCAGAAGGCATTCAGGTGCATTACAGCGGGATTGGTAAAGTCAACGCGGCCTTTAAAGCTTTTGAGGTGATTCAGAACACCGATTGCAGTACCTTGCTGAATTTGGGAAGCGCGGGGAGTTCGCATTTTAATGCGCATGAACTGGTCGAAGTCACGCAATTTGTACAGCGTGATATGGATGTTTCACCCCTCGGTTTTGAAGTCGGCATAACCCCGATGGATCAGCATTTCCCGGGTGCGATTGAGCTGGATGCTTTCTTTGACCATTTGCCGAAAGGAATTTGTGGCACAGGCGACAGCTTTGAAACCGGTATTTCAAAAGTGGCGTGTAATCTGGTCGATATGGAAGGCTATGCTTTGGCAAAAGTCTGTAAAAAGCTGGGCGTTCGGCTGATTTCAGTGAAATACATTAGTGATGGAGCCAATGAGACTGCGCATCTGGATTGGGAAGAAAATCTGTTGCTAGGTGCGAAAAAATTATTAGATTTATATCAAATGGTAAAATAAATAGGAAGGTCAAGTTTGCTCGGCGACCATAGCAGCTATGGTCGTGTGCCAATCAGAAGCGCTTGCTTATTTATCCTTGCGTGGAATCACGCCGTATAACATCATGTGTACCGTATGCTGGATAATGCGTTGCTGCATGCTGCGGTTACGCAAAGTTTTACCCGTGACCATTTCCATTTGCGTCGCAAAGTCTGCATAGTTCTGGGTAATCGCCCAAATATTCAGAATCAGTAACTCAGGATCAATATCTGCAGAAATCTTGCCTTGCTCCTGCCAGTTGGAAATTACTTTGGCTTTACGCTTGACCAGTTTTTTCAGTGGACCTTTTAAAATTTCCAGAATATGCGGTGCACCTTGAATCACCTCCAAAGCAAATAAACGGGATGCTTTAGGCTGGGTACGCGACACTTCAATTTTTTGCATCAAATAATTGGTGATCGCTTCTTCAGGTTCAAGTTCAGCTTCAAGGGTTTGTAAAGGCGCCAACCATTTTTGTAGAACGGTGGTTAACACCTCAACATACAGGGCTTCTTTATTTTCATAATAATAGAAAATATTCGACTTATGCATTTCTGCAATTTGTGCGATTTCATCCAGACTTGCCCCATTAAAACCATATAGGGAAAATACGTCTAGTGCAGCATTTAGCAGCTGATTGCGTTTTTGAGTACTCTTTTTTTGTTCCATTAGCAAATATAAAAAACAATGAAAAAGGGAATCCTCAATTGTACGGCAAATCATCAGATTTGTGCACACAGTCACAGGCTAATTTTTTGAATAATGATGATTTATTATCTAGATCAATATTTTAAACAGGCTAAATGCATCTATACCAGGAGAAAAATTCAAGTTTCTGAAAATACTTCATTTATTCATTTTTTTTCTTCATCAATGCAAGAGAGGAATAATACTGAAATGAATCTGATAAAAATGTTCTCTTATTGAGATAAATGTATTTTTATAAGAATAAGACCCAAAACCATGCGCGATTTTAGGTTGGATTGGGTATTCAGGTCGCTAAAACTGCCTGCAAGACCTGCTGTTCTAGTTCTGCAAATGTCACACTTTTTTGCCGGGGACGTGGCAAATTGACCTTAAATTCTTTGGCAATATGGCCTTTGTCCAGCAAGATAATCCGGTCTGCCAGTTGTACTGCTTCACTGACATCATGCGTGACCAGAATGACGGTAAAGCCTTGTTCGGTCCATAAGCGCTCAATCAGGTTTTGCATTTCCAGACGTGTCAGGGCATCCAGAGCACCGAGTGGTTCATCCAGCAACAGAATACGCGGCTGATGCGATAATGCCCGCGCCAAGGCGGTACGTTGCCGTTGTCCTCCAGAAAGCTGTGAAGGCCACAGTCCAGCTTTTTCTTTTAGGCCGACTTTTTCCAGCATTTGAGAGGCTTTGGCATGCTGCTCTTTACCCAGGCCTAACTGCACATTCTGTTCGATGCTACGCCAAGGCAGCAGGCGTGGGTCCTGAAACATCACTCGGATATCATCGGCAGTAATGCCTTCGCGAATATGCCGGGCTGACTTAAACTTGATTTCGCCGTAGCTTTGCTGTTCCAGATCGGCAATCAGGCGCAATAAGGTACTTTTACCACAACCGCTGCGACCGACAATTGCCAGAAATTCACCCGGCTGGATATGCAGGTCCAGATCTTCCAGAACCTTGACCGAGCCGTAAAACTTGTGCAGCTGTTCAATGATAATTTCGGCACCGAGTACTGCAGCAGGATTGATATCTGCCGTAGGTGTTTCAAGTGGTGCAATCGGGTCATTAGCATGACGCCCTAAACTGAGATCAGTCATCACATGCTCCTCATTTATTCTTTATTTTTGATAGCCGGCATGCCAGCGCAGTAAAAATCGTTCTAAAGCTACTGCTAGGACATCGGCCAGTTTGCCGAGCAGGGCATACAATAAAATACCCACCAGAACCACGTCAGTTTGCAAAAATTCACGTGCATTCATGGTCATATAACCAATACCAGACTGGGCGGAAATGGTTTCGGCCACGATTAACAATACCCAGACCAGACCCAGAGAAAAACGCAGGCCGACCAGAATTGACGGCATCGCACCCGGCAGAATAATTTCTCTATAAAGCTGCCAGCGGCTTAAACCATAGCTTTTTCCCATCTCGATTAATTGTGGATCGACCGAGCGGATGCCGTGATAGGTATTGATATAAATTGGGAAAAATACACCAATCGCCACCAGAAACAATTTGGAGGATTCATCAATCCCGAACCATAAGATGACGAGGGGGATCAGTGCCAGTGCAGGAATATTGCGGATCATCTGCAAGGTGGTGTCGAGCAGGGTAGAGGCAGTTTTGGATGAACCATTTAACAGACCCAGCAATAGGCCCAAACCACCACCTACCAATAATCCGCTAATGGCACGTCCTGCACTGACTTGCACATGCGTCCACAGTTCACCGCTGAGCAATAAATTCCAGAAGGCTAAAACCACGGCACTCGGTGCAGGCAGAATCCTGCTTTCCAGCAGGCCTGTGCTAGAGGCAATTTGCCAAACTGCAATCAAGAAAATTGGAACCAGCCAGGGCAGCAGATGCTGCCCCAGAATTGTTCCACGTGAAACCTGCTTTGGGGTCAGGGTTTCAACGGAAACGACTTTTGACATTAAGCAGACTCCTTAATTTTCTCAGCCTGCTTGTTCTCGTCCGGTGTGTAGTTGTTCGCCACGATTTCACCAAATGGACCGGTCAAGTTTGGTTGAGTGAGTTTTTGCTGGGTTTCCAGTGGAAGTAAAGGGAATACCAGTTCTGCAAAACGGATGGATTCTTCCAGATGTGGATAGCCTGAGAAAATAAAGGTGCTGATCCCCAGATCGGCATATTCCTGGATACGTGCAGCGACAGTTTCCGGATCGCCGACCAGTGCCGTACCTGCACCACCACGAACCAGACCCACACCTGCCCAGAGGTTTGGAGAAACTTCGAGTTTGCTGCGATCGCCATTGTGCAGTTCTGCCATACGGCGCTGACCGACCGAGTCCATGGATTTGAACTTGGCTTGCGCTGCAGCGATAGTGGCATCATCCACATATTGAATCAGTTCTTCAGCCGCCGCCCAGGCCTGCTCATTGGTTTCGCGTACGATCACGTGTAAACGGATCCCGTAATTCAGTTCACGACCTTTAGCTGCAGCCTTGGCTTTTACCACTGCAATTTTTTCTTTGACTGCTGCCGGTGGCTCGCCCCAGGTCAAGTAAGTATCGACCTGATCCGTGGCCAGCTCAATGGCATCATCCGATGAGCCACCAAACCATAAAGGCGGATGCGGCTGCTGAATGGGTGGATACAGCAATTTTGCATCATCGACACTCAAGCGTTCGCCATGGAATGTGAAGCTTTCACCAGTATGCGAGCGTTTTAAAATTTCACGCCAGATGGTAGTGTATTCGGTCGCCGTTTTATAGCGGGTTGTGTGATCTTCATAGACGCCGTCACCTTTTAGTTCCTGTTCGTCACCGCCAGTGACCAGATTGAGCAGCACCCGGCTATTAGATAAACGGTCAAAGGTCGCGGCCATACGTGCAGCCAGTGCCGGGGTGGTCACGCCCGGACGCAGGGCCACCAGGAATTTTAATTTTTTGGTCGCGTCAATCAGGCTGGCTGCGGTTAACCAGGGATCTTCACAAGAACGGCCGGTTGGAATCAGGACACCGTCATAACCTAAGTTATCTACCGCAACGGCAATCTGCTTCATGTAGGCATGATCTACAACACGTGCACCCTTGCTGGTGCCTAAGTAACGACTGTCGCCATGTGTTGGGATAAACCAGAAAATTTTCATGTGATATTCCTTAAATTAAATCATCTTGTTTGTTCATCAATGTGTGGCTGCTGGCGACCAGATCTGTTGCTGGACGCTGATGGTTTTGGGAATCAGTTGAACCTGCTGGAAGAGATCGGCAATATTCTGTTGGGCTTTGATCACTTCCGTCGTTAATGGTTGTACCGGCGAAGGTTTAAGACGACGCTCAAATGCAATCTTTGCTACCTCCGATTTCAGACCGGTACTTTTCTGATAAATATCTAGAGCTACAGCCTGGTTTTTAAGAATCCACTGGTCAGATGCATTTAAAGCCTGGATAAACTTCCCGGGGCTATCCGGATGCTTCTGAATAAATTCGGGATTGCCGATATAAAAGGAGTAGGTTTGTGGAAAGTCACTGGATTCAATCAGCACCTTAACCTTGCTGTCGAACTCGGCTGCACCCAGAAAGGGATCCCAGATTGCCCAGGCATCAATGGCTTTTTTGTCAAAAGCAGCACGTGCATCCGCAGGGGGAAGCCAAATGGCTTGAATCTCTGACCACTCCAATCCTGCTTTTTCCAGGGTTTTGGCCAGAAGTTCATGGGCACTTGAACCTTTTTGAACCGCGATCCGTTTTCCTTTCAACTGTTGAATGTTTTGAATCGCACTGTCTTTCGGCACGACCACGGCCAAAGAATTTCCCGCCACTTTTTCAAAGGCCACGTAGCTCAGGGCTTTGTCTGCCGCCTGTGCAAAAATAGGCGGAGTATTTCCCACATAGCCATAATCCACTGCACCGACCGCTAAGGCTTCCAGCATTTGTGGACCTGCCGGAAACTCTTTCCATTCAATTTTGGCATTCGGGAATTGTTGTTCTAATAGCTTTTCATCGCGTGCCACCAGCAGATTCAAGGCTGATTTCTGAAAGCCAATCGCAATGGTTTTTACCGGTTGTGTTGCTTTGGTGTCTGCAGCAGTCTTTTGCTGTGCTTCCTGTTTCTGACAGCCAGTCAGACTAAAGCTCAATAACGCTAAACTGATATAAGAAACTGTTTTTAAATGACTCATCTTTATTCTCGAATTATTCTGCTGTTATTTAATAATTGCTGCATCAATATTCAGCTTTTGTGGAATCAGCTGCTGCGCATAAAACGCATCGGCGACCTGTTGCTGTTTTTGAATCACGTCAGTCGTGAGGGGTTTAACACCGAAGCCCATGCGTGAAATAGAGGTTTTTAAGACATCGACGGCTAGACCTGTCGGTTTTTGCAGTAACTGTGCGGCTGCATCCTGATTTTTTGCGACCCAGTCCGTGGTCAGATTTAGTTCATTGACAACCGCCTGTACCACCTGAGGATGGCTTTCTGCGAACTTGCGATCTGCCAGATAGAACTGATGATTGCTCACCACATTTTCACCGCTGGCAATGACACGCGCACCAATCTGATGTTCAGCAGCTGCAAAAAACGGATCCCAGATCACCCAGGCATCGACTGCACCACGTTCAAATGCAGCACGTGCATCGGAAGGTGGTAAATAGATCACTTCGATATCATCAAGGCCAAGCTGGTTGGCTTCCAGAACTTTTAATAGTAAGTAATGCACGTTTGAACCTTTGTTCAGGGCTACCCGTTTGCCTTTCAGATCTTGAATAGACTCAATCGGCGAATCTTTCGGTACAATTAAGGCTTCTGCCTTAGGCGCTTGCGGCTGATTGGCCACATAGACCAGATTTGAGTTGGCCGCCTGGGCAAAAATTGGCGGTGCTTCACCGGCTTCACCAAAAGAGACGCTGCCAACATTCAGGCCCTCAAGCAGTTGTGGGCCGGCCGGAAATTCTACCCATTTCACATTGACCCCTTGCTGTTTTAAGCTGGTTTCCAGCGTGCCGCGTTCTTTTAAAATAGGTAATATGCCGTATTTTTGGAAACCGATATTCAGGGTAATGGTCTCTTCTTTTTTCGAGCAGCCTGAAAGCATCATGACACCAGCCATCGCGGTACCGAGTACCGCAGTCTTTGTTAAAAACTGAACATGAGATTGGCGCATGAATCAAAACTCCCGAAAGTGAAAAGCTAGTGAATGAAAACTTAGACACACGCTAATCGTTTTTGTTTTTCTAAAAAAATAACTATTCAGGAATTTCTAATGAAGAAAAAAGATAAATAAAAAAGCGCAAAACTTATGCAGAAAAGTGATTTATATAAAAATGAAGATTTAATATTTAAATTAATCAAACCTATGAAATTTATAGTTATTTTTTTAAATCTAATCTATTGATATGTTTAGCTAAAAACGAGTAATAGAATTTTAAAATTTAAAGCGAGATTGCCAGATATCTTTATCTAAAATTAAGCTAAAGCACTGAAAGAAAAAGCCACTTTAAAGTGACTTTTTGCAAACAATTGAATTACGTTGATAATTGTAAAATGCCTGACGGGCATCCGGCAGGTCATCGACTGAAGCCGGTTCAAAGCCTTGTTCTAGAAACCAGTGCGCGGTGCGGGTAGTTAAAATAAACAGTTGCTGAATCTGCATGCTTTTGGCTTTTTCTTCTAGATAATGCAGGATCTGGCTACCCCGATTAGACTTGCGATAACTGGGATGTACCGCAACACAGGCAATTTCTGCAGAACGCAATTCATCCCCTGTCGTCGGAATCGGGTAGAGGGCGGCACAGGCCAGAATCATGCCGTCCCGTTCGATTACGGCAAACTGGTTGATTTCATTTTCTAGGCGTTCACGCGAACGATAGACCAGAATGCCTTCTTCTTCCAGTGGACGCAGCAAACCGATCAGGCCACCGACATCCTGAATATCGGCCATCCGCACTTCTTCATAATGCGCGTCGGTGACCAGAGTTCCGGAACCATCCCGGGTGAACAGCTCTTCCAGCAGGGCACCATCATAGGCATAAGAAATCAGATGCACCCGATGTACGCCGTTCATTGAGGCTTCCTGTGCGGCTTTCAATTGTAGTCCTCTTTCAAGCGCATCTTGTTCGACCGGAATAAAATCATCCAGTTGTTGCGGTGTCACTTCGCGTTTGAGTTGGCCGTTACTGTCCATCAGACCATGCTGCTTACCGAGAAAAATCAGTTTATCTGCCTTAAGGCGAATCGCCGTTTTGGTAGCCACTTCTTCAGCCAGCAGATTAAAAACTTCTCCGGTAGTGGAATAACCGGTCGGGCCAAGCACCACAATATTATGACTGTCCAGATGGCGCTGAATCGCATCGGTATCAACCGCGCGCACTTCACCGGTCAACTGAAAATCGATACCATCGCGGATGCCATACGGCTTGGCGGTGACAAAATTCCCTGAAACGGTATCAATCCGGGCGCCATACATCGGCGAATTGGCCAGTCCCATAGACAGCAGTGCTTCAATTTGTAGGCGGATCGAACCGACGGCATTCATCACGCAGCTTAAAGATTCACGTGTGGTGACCCGACGCTGCTGGTAAAAAGGCGTCGTAATCTGGCTTTGAGCCAGATTCTGGTTAATTTGCGGACGTGCACCATGTACCAGAATCAGCCGAATGCCCAAAGAATGTAATAAGGCAATATCGTGAATAATATGCTGAAAGTTATCATTTAAGACGGCTTCGCCATCAAACATGATTACAAAGGTTTTGTTGCGGTGCGCATTGATATAAGGCGCAGAATGGCGAAACCAGTGCACATATTGCAAAGTTGTGCTTTGTGACGTTTCTGCTGAAGTCATGCTGTGCCTATTTCAATGATTGAAGATCCAGCTTTGATTCTAATGAAAAAAAACGCAAGTGGAAGTGCAGATATAAAAAAACACCTGAAGGGGACTTCAGGTGTCTGCAAGACGAGCAGTAATGGAGAAATCTTAGTTAATGATTCGTACAATTTTGTTGGTACGCTCATTGACCAGAACGTAGTCATTGTTGACCTTGTACCATTGCTGGAAACGACCGGTATTTGGCAAACGGCGTGCTTCGCGATCGCTCACTTCAAAACGGTTGTTGTCATATTGGCGTGGTAAAGTTTGTCCTACGCGCCAGTCACGGCTTGGATTGACCATACGGTTGTTATGACGGCGGTCATCATTCCAGCGACGGTCGTCATTCCATTTCTTGCTATCTTTGGCATTCCAGTGTGGCGCTGATTTATGCGGATTATGGTCATAACGCGAGTCATACTGTGGTGCTGCCATTGCAGAAGTAGCTAACAAAGCACTTAGAGATAACGCGATTGTAGTTAAGACTTTTTTCATGGCTCTCACCTTAAGATGTGTATCTAATTTCGATGAGACTAAATTAGCGAACAAGTACATAGAAAGCGTGAGGGCTATTTAGTTAAATTGTTAAATTCATGAAGAAATTTAGTAGATGAATCACGCAGTCTGAAAACTGGAAAAGCAGCGAGATTTGCGGATAAAAATTTCAGCCAGTGAAATAAAAAAGCCCAAACATCGTTGGGCCTTAAAGAAGATTAAATGTGAATACACTTCTGAACTAGTCACCCACGATGCGGATAATGCTGTTGTTTTCAGAATCCACCAGAATGTAGTCATTATTGACTTTGTACCATTGCTGCTTGCGGTCAGGTCGAGGCAGGCGATGGTCTTTGTATTCAACTTTATAGCCATTGCCACGATAATGCTGTGGCATCACATAACCCGGCTGCCAGCGTAACTGTTGCAGGCGTTTCACCCCACGTTCTTCACGCATACGGCGGTTATCCTGTTGCTCTTCCTCTCGGAACTCACGGGCTTTCTTCTTGTCATGACCATGACGTGAATCCATACGGGATTCATCATTGAAATGAGGGGCAGCGATGACGACATTGCTCAGCATGAATGTACTGCAAGAAATTGCCAGTGCCACCAAAACCTTTTTCATGTTGAACCCTCATTAAATTGTTCATCTTCTACAGTGCCTAATGTACGGAAAAATTGCAGAGAAACTGTGAAGAACAGGCACAATTTTTATAACAAATGCAGAGATATTATGATGATGTCATGTTTTTACATGACTTTAGGCGACGGCATCACTTCTATAAAGTGGCCTATCGAGCTATGTCCTTATCTCATCAAAGCAAGGGCCAACATGCAAGCGAAAATCGATGATTTAGCTCAAAAAAACAGCATTGAATCAGCAAGAAAAAAGTTCATGATTTACTGAAACGGCAAAGAATTTTGCCAGTTTAGTTTGAGATTAATTCCATTGTTCTGCCAAACCCTGCAAGGACTGGATTGCTTCAGCCACCGATTCAGCTTGAAGAGCATCATCAAGTGCCACAATCAATGCTTCAGATAACTGAAACTGTTCAATCCGGTGAATCGTTTCAATTTTACGTTTTTGGTCAGCCATGCTGCGCTCCTGATTTGATCTATCTGTGGTTCAAGAAAGCATAGTTCAATGAGTTTGATTTGGAAAACCGTATAATTTTATATATTTAATATGTAAATCCGATTTATTGTTATTTTTTGCAGGATTTTAAGAAAAAAAGGGCACTTTATCGAAAAGTGCCCAAGATTATTCAATGACCCGACTTTTAATAAGCGTAGTTCAGGTCAGTATAATCGTTGAGTGATTTCTGCACATGCGCCTGAATAAAGGCACGTACATCCTCGGCCGTCATGGCTTTGCCCTGATTGCTGATGACATGTTCGATTTCTGGCTGACCTTCAATTTTAATGCGATAAACAAAATGCTTGGCCAGACGATAACTGTCGTCTAATTTTTCAATGCCAGTCACATAATAATAGGCATGTTCAAAATTCAGATCCTGATGTGAAAATACAAATTGCTCGAACAATTTGAGTTTCTGAGCATTTTCGAGTGCTTTGATGTCATCCACGATACTGGCTTCAAACTTGGTGCCGTATTTCTCTGAAATAGGCTGTTGATCAATCAGCAGCGACACCATGCCATCGTCTAAATGGGTCACCGTAATATTGTTTAATTCAGTCATGATGCACTCGAGTGAAATATAGTGGGGCTTAGTATGCTGTTATTTTAATGAAACTCAATGCGAGCGGGGTGAACTTACTTAAGATTTATGCGCTGAATATGACTAAAAATGAAATAAAAAGGGAGCGATTGCTCCCTGAATGACAGACAGAATTACTTAATCCTGTGCATCAATACTCTGGCCATTCATATGCAGACTGTCGTTACCCATCAAATATAGATAAGCCGGCATGATTGAATCGGGGGTAGGCAGGGTTTTCGGATCTTCGTTCGGATAGGCCTTGGCGCGCATGGCAGTCCGCGTTGCTCCGGGATTGATGCAGTTATAACGGATATTTGGATGTACCTGCTCTTTGGCAAATAACTGGCTTACCGCTTCAATAGCAATTTTAGAAACCGAATAGGCACCCCAGCGTTCGCGGGCTTCGCGGCCTACACCTGAGCTGGCAAAAACCACAGAAGCATGTTCGGATTTGGATAATAACGGTAACAGCGCTTGGGTCATGACAAAGGGTGCACGCAGATTGACCGCCATCACATCATCCCAGACATTGACCGGATAATCCGCCAAGGGAACCCGTTCGCCTAAAATGCCGGCATTGTGCAGAATGCCGTCCAGACGACCAAACTGACGGTCTAGCGTATCGAGCAAAAGCTCATAATCACGTTCTGACGCACTCGATAGTTGTAGCGGCAAGATGGCAGGTTGCGGCGCACCCAAACTTTCAATTTCATCATAAATGACTTCGAGCTTGTTTAAGGTACGCCCATGCAGCACCACAGTTGCGCCATGCAAGGCATAACTGATTGCTGCTGCACGTCCAATGCCATCGCCCGCACCTGTGATTAGGATGATACGATCCTTGAGCAGATCGGGGCGAGGTTGATATGCTGAATATTTCATTATCTACCTCCTCACTTCTTATTATTTAGTGTTAAGCGTTCAAGATACCGCAGTATGCTGCTTCAGTACTAGTGTCTGAATCAATTGATGTAATTCTGTCACAGTATGCACGATATGGTCGGCCTGCCAGGCGTTTAAATCGTCTTTGTATTGCAACGGCAAATAACCATAAGCAGCCAGAATGGTCAGCATCTGGGCATGACGGCCGGCATCAATATCTCGGGGATGATCTCCGACATAGATACAGTCTTCCGCGGCAAGATTCAGTTGCTTGGCTGCCAGATACATCGGTTCAGGATCGGGTTTGGTCCGAGTGACATCTTCCGGACATACCAGCACTGCGCAGCGTTCACTCAGGTTCAGCGCTTGCAGTAAAGCCTCGCTGAGCCAGCGCGGTTTATTGGTCACAATCCCCCAAGGAATGTCATTTTCCTCTAGCTTTTCAAGTAATGGATACATGCCATCAAACAGATCGGTATCGACCGCAATATCTGCGCCGTACATGTCCAGAAAGCGCTGACGGTGTTGCAGAAAGACCGGATCTTCCAGTTGCAGTTCCGGATAAACCAGTTTCACCATAGCGCGAGCGCCTTCGGAGACCTGGGTACGAATCAGCTCGGGTGCAACCAGTGGGCGGCCTTCTTCACGGCACATCTGCTGGATAATTCGGATAAAATCGGCAGCGGTATCAATCAGGGTTCCATCTAGGTCAAATAAAACGGCTTTCATGCTGTGGTCTCTGCTGCGCTATCTTTCACGGTATAAACCATGTAGTTCACATCAACATTCGGTGCCAGCCAATAACGCTTGGTCAGCGGATTATAGTGCAGACCGGTCATGTCTTTGAGCTTTAAACCAGCGTTACGAATATCATGTGCCAGTTCAGACGGCTTGATAAATTTGCTGTAATCATGGGTGCCTTTGGCCAGCATGCGCAAGACATATTCTGCCCCGATAATCGCAAATAAATAGGACTTTGGATTACGGTTAATGGTCGAGAAGAATACATGACCACCTGGCTTGACCAGCTTGTGACAGGCCTGAATAATCGATGCCGGATCTGGCACATGCTCTAGCATTTCCATGCAGGTCACGATGTCATATTGGCCAGCCTGTTCCTCTGCCAGTTGCTCAACCGGCACCTGACGATATTCAATATTGTTCACACCTTCCTGTTCGGCATGGATGCGTGCCACATTTAAAGGGGCTGCGCCCATATCAATCCCGAGTACATCGGCACCGCGTCGCGCCATGCTTTCGGCCAGAATACCGCCACCACAGCCGACATCCAGCACTTTTTTGCCGCTCAGGCCTCCGGCATGTTCATCAATCCAGTTTAAACGCAGTGGATTAATCATGTGCAAGGGGCGGAACTCGGAATGCTGATCCCACCATATAGCTGCAAATGCTTCAAACTTGGCAATTTCTTGTGGATCAACATTCAATTGCGACATCGGTGTCACCTCAATCAGTCGTGATTAACTAAAAATATGTATGTGCCGAATGGCCAGAGAAACTGATTTAAAACCTTGAAAATCAGTCCGATGGTTTAGTGTAGCGATTCTGGCAGAAAAAGCGATAAAAGCAGCAAAAAAGTTCACAGAATGAAAACGAAACCGGCATAATTGATTTATAGTGAACACATAAACTAAGCATAATGATTTAGAGGACGATAATCCGAATGAAAAAATTCCTTTTAGGCGCTGTTGCCGCATCTGTTTTGGCCTTTTCAGGCAATGCTATGGCCAATTTTGTGGCAGGTCAGGACTATCAGGTGGTTGCAAAACCAGTCAAAGTCGAAAAACCGGGCAGAATTGAGGTACGTGAATTCTTCTGGTACGGCTGTGGTCACTGTTTCGCGCTTGAACCACATATGCAGGGCTGGTTGAAAAAATTACCAAAAGATGTACGTTTTGTACGTACGCCGGCTGCAATGAATCCACTCTGGGAGCAGGCAGCGCGTGCTTATTATGTGTCTGAAGCATTGGGTGTGCGTCAAAAAGCACATTTACAATTATTCCATGATATTCATGATAAGCAACGTCCAATTTTAGAACAGGCGCAATTGGCCAAGTTCTATACCCGCTATGGTATTCCTGAAGCGAAATTTAACAGCACTTATAAATCTTTCCCGATCACTTCGAAAATTGCCCAAGCCAAAAATCTGGCTGCTCAGTATCAGTTAAGTGGTGTTCCGGCAGTGACCGTGAATGGTAAATATATTGTGCAGGGTAATGATGCCAAAGTCATTCAGGTGGTGAATTACTTGATCGAAAAAGAGCGTAAAGCCAAATAAGTCTGAACTGACGATCAGTAAAAAAAACCTGCATCATGATGCAGGTTTTTTTATTTAGGCAGGGGGAATGACCGCTTCATTGAGCACAGGGCTTGCGGTTTCAACTGTTTTGGCAGGTCGCCGGTACCAGTGCAAAATGCCACGTAGCAAGAGCTGCATCTGTAGCACGCTTTGGGTTTTAAAGGCATTGGATTGAGCGCGGCGCAGCTCTGGATCAACCTGATGCTGCAGATGAATCCAGCCCATGGCCCAGTTCAGGGACAGTTCAATCAGCATCTGTGCCAGAGCCTGCAAGTCCTGTGATGCCTGAATATGTCGGGTAGATTGCATCTTGGCCAGTTCATGCATGACATCTTCAGCCAGAAAATGAATTTCCCGTTCAATGCCGACACGTAACACGTCCGAACCGCCCCAACGTTCTGCCACAAAAAAAATCCAGGGTTCAGGATGATATTCGACGGCCTGAAAGAAGAGCTCAAGCCCGGTGTGGGTTCGAGTATTCGGCTGATACAGATAAGCCTGCCCCAGCTGATTGAGTACGCCCTTGATATGAATCGCAACCTGATCCAGCAATTCCAGACCCAACTGGTTCATATCCTGAAAGTGCCGATAGAACGCCGTCGGTACTACTCCGACTGCATTCGCGACTTCACGTAGGCTGATCGTGCTGAAAGCGCGGCCCTGACTGCTGAATGCTAGTGTCGCATCGAGTAGTGCCTGATGACTTTGCTGCTTGCGATCTTCACGTAAGGACATAAATGGGTTTCCTGTCACTGGCTTCCCTCATAGGGAGTTTTAGTCTAGCAAAAATTAAATCAAATCGTAGTGCCACAGATCGGCAGAATTTTGACATCTCGTAGCGAGCTGATGCATTGATTTTGTAAATGAATCACCAGGCTGCCTAATCTTGGCAAAGGCTTCTGCTATACTGAGCCGCAATTATTTTGAACCCATACAGGACTTATTATGCGTATCGACCAGCGAGCATTAGATCAATTACGTGAAGTGAAAATTACCCGTAACTATACACGTTATGCGGAAGGCTCTGTATTGGTTGAATTTGGTCATACCAAAGTACTCTGTACTGCCAGTGTGGATAGTTCTGTACCGCGTTTCCTCAAAGGTCAGGGCCAAGGCTGGGTGACTGCTGAATATGGCATGTTGCCACGTTCAACTCATACCCGTAGTGACCGTGAAGCGGCACGTGGCAAACAGAGTGGCCGTACTCAGGAAATTCAGCGTCTGATTGGTCGTAGCTTGCGCTCAATGGTCGATCTGAAAAAGCTGGGTGAAAATACCATTACTATCGACTGTGACGTAATTCAGGCTGATGGCGGCACCCGTACTGCAGCGATTACTGGTGCTGCGGTGGCTTTGGTCGATGCCATGAACGTCTTGCTGGAAAGAAAGAAAATCAAACATGATCCATTAAAAGGTTTGGTGGCTGCGGTTTCTGTGGGTATTTTCAAAGATGAAGTATTACTGGATCTTTGCTATGAAGAAGATTCAAACTGTCAAACCGATTTGAACGTGGTGATGACTCAGGCTGGTGAATTTATTGAAATTCAAGGTACTGCTGAAGATAAGCCATTTACCCGTGCACAATCGAATGCCATGCTGGAAATGGCCGAGAAAGGCATTCAGGAACTGGTGAAAAAACAGCAAGAAGCTCTAGGCTGGTAATCCATCCCATGTTAATAAACGCATCTCTGGATGCGTTTTTTTATGCCTGAAATTTCACTCTGCACCTGTATTCAAAAACTACATTACAAAACTTCCTGACAAAAAGTCGACATGAATCGGCTATATCTGAACTGGTTTTGCATCGATATTGGATCAGATGAGAACACAATGAGGAATGCGACATGAAACAGTGGCTTTGTGCAATTTCATTGCTGGGCGTGTTTGGATTAACTGCCTGTGACTGGGGCAATAATCGTGAAGATGACGAGCGTTCAGTGTTAAATCAGGATCGTGATGAGGATAACGGAAGATATAACGACCGTGATGGTGACGATGATGACCGCGATCGCCGAGGTAATCGGGATGACGATGATGATTAAGGTCTAAAATAGAAAATTGAGCAAAATATACGCAAAAAAATTTTCTAAAAATAAAAAAGGGTGCTTCGCACCCTCTACGGTCATCTATCCCATTTAGGTTTAAGCATTGAAACGCATCGACAGATCAATGGCTTTGATATCTTTGGTCAATACACCCATAGAAATATAATCTACGCCGGTACTCGCGACTTCACGTAAATTATCAATGGTGATGTTGCCAGAGGCTTCCAGTTTGCAGCGACCAGCTACGTGTTGCACTGCATCAATCATTTGCTGCTGACTGAAATTATCCAGCATTACAATATCAGCCTGGGCTTCGAGTGCCTGATTTAGTTCATCCCAGGTTTCGACTTCAACTTCGACAGGCTTACCCGGTGCAATTTGATGGGCCTTGGCAATCGCCTGCGCAATGCCACCCGCTGCCATAATATGATTTTCTTTAATCAAGAAGGCATCAAACAGGCCCAAACGGTGATTCTGGCCACCGCCAATGGCCACGGCATATTTTTGTGCGATACGCAGACCCGGAAGCGTTTTACGAGTATCTAATAATTTGGTGTTTAAACCTTGCAGCTCTTTGACATAGTGGGCGGTTTTAGTCGCAACCGCAGACAGCGTCTGGACAAAGTTTAGCGCAGGGCGCTCCACGGTGAGTAAGCTACGTGCAGATCCGGCCAGTTTTAAAAATGCTTGATTGGCTTGAACATGATCGCCATCATTTTTCAGCCAGATCACTTCAATACTTGGATCATAGGCCTGAATCAAGGCATTTACCCAAGGCTGGCCGGCCAAAACCATGTCTTCACGGCTAATGATAGTGGCAGTGGCCTGTTCATCTTCAGGAGTCAGCAGGGCGGTAATATCGCCTTCACCGATATCTTCTGAAAGTGCTTGTTGAATATTGATCTGAATGGACTGGTCTAGCAAAGCTTGAGATATGCGCATGAGTATTTCCGTATCTTTTTTAAGCCGTGAAAATTGCGCCTTATCTTAGCACCGTTACATAAAAGATGAGCGATTTTTCATCCAGTTTGCTGGGATGAATTGAGATTTCTCCTTGAAAGTTTTAGCATGAAGCCGGCTGCAATGCTGATCTTGCAGATTTTATTTTTGGGGAGAACGGTTTTATGCAACAGGCAGCTGAGTTTCAGGTCAAGGACGGGCAACTAATCGGTGCACGTCAAATCCCGTCTCCCAATTTTAATCAGCGGCCAGAACAGACCGAGATTCAATTGCTGGTGATTCACAATATCAGCCTGCCACCTTCACAGTTTGGCGGTGGTTATATTGAACAGTTTTTTCAGAATCAGCTGGACTGGTCCGTACATCCTTATTTTCAAACCATTGAAGGGATGCAGGTGTCGACCCATCTGCTAATTTTAAGAACGGGAGAAGTACTGCAATTTGTTAATTTCAATGACCGTGCCTGGCATGCCGGCCGCTCGAGCTATTTGGGCAAAAAAGAATGTAATGATTATTCGATCGGGATCGAACTGGAAGGCAGTGATGACTTGCCTTTTGCAGCTGAACAATATCAGGCCTTGGTGAAAGTCACGGCCTGTCTTCAACAGCATTATTCCAAGATTCAGCAGCATATTGCCGGACATTCGGATATTGCACCGGGCCGCAAGACCGATCCGGGACCATATTTTAACTGGGCTGATTTTCGTGCACAGTTACAGCATTATAAAAACACCTCAAGCTCGCTTGAGCGATGAAATTAAGCAATGAACTTCTGACAAAAGTTTCATTACAATAACCACAAATTTATACATTAGGTGAAGAGGATGGCGCTTTGGCGTTCGACCGTCATTGTCAGTGCGATGACCATGTTGTCACGCGTACTGGGATTGGTTCGAGATATTGTTTTACTGAATGTCTTTGGTGCTGGTAAAGACTTCGATACCTTCGTAGTCGCATTTCGTATTCCAAACTTTTTCAGGCGTTTATTTGCCGAAGGCGCATTTTCACAGGCATTTATTCCGGTACTGACTGAATATAAAACCAGTCGCACGCATACCGAAGTCCAGATCCTGATTAGCCGGGTGTTTGGCTGTCTGGCCACGGTCATGACCACGCTGACCATGGTCGCGATCATTGCTGCGCCATTGATTATGTATATCTATGCGCCCGGTTTCCATAGCGATCCTGAAAAGTTCGCTCTGGCGACCGACATG
This sequence comes from Acinetobacter lwoffii, assembly GCF_024129855.1. Taxonomy (GTDB): domain Bacteria; phylum Pseudomonadota; class Gammaproteobacteria; order Pseudomonadales; family Moraxellaceae; genus Acinetobacter; species Acinetobacter lwoffii_L. Next base: position 58,853 of record NZ_JAMXXC010000012.1, on the reverse strand, counting down.
TTCCGCCTGACCATTCCTTATTTGCTGTTCATGTCACTGACGGCTTTTGCCAGCAGTATTCTGAACAGTTATGGCTCTTTTAGTACCCCGGCATTTGCGCCGGTCTTGCTGAATGTGGCGATGATTGCCGGGGCGCTCTGGCTTACGCCTTATATGGCCGAGCCGATTATGGCGCTGGGCTGGGCTGTGATCATTGCCGGTATTTTACAGCTGGCGATCCAAATTCCTGAATTGTGGCGTAAAAATCTGCTGATTCCACCGAAAATTGACTTCAAGCATGAAGGCGTTGATCGCATCATGAAGTTGATGCTACCGGCATTATTTGGTGTATCTGTCACGCAAATTAATCTATTGTTAAATACCATTTGGGCTTCATTCATGCAGGATGGTTCGGTATCCTGGCTGTATAGTGCCGAGCGTATGACCGAATTGCCGCTGGGTCTGATCGGTGTTGCAATTGGTACCGTGATTTTGCCGTCGTTATCGGCACGGCATACCGAGCAAAATCCGGAAAAATTCCGTGGCATGATGGACTGGGCAGCTAAAGTGATTGTGATGGCTGGCCTACCCGCCAGTATTGCACTATTTATGCTGTCGACCCCGATTATTCAAGCTCTATTTGAACGTGGCCAGTTCACCTTTGAAGATACCCAGATGACGGCTTTGGCGCTGCAATGTATGAGCGGTGGTGTGATTGCCTTTATGTTGATTAAAGTCTTTGCGCCCGGGTTTTATGCAAAGCAGGATACCAGAACCCCGGTGCGTGTCGGTCTGATGGCTGTGGCAGCCAATGCGATTCTGAACGTGATCTTTATCGGCTTGTTCAAGCTGATTGACTGGGAAGCGGAGCATATGGCCCTTGCGCTGGCCTCGACAGGTTCAGCGATGGTCAATGCTGGTCTGCTTTATTATTATCTGCATAAGCGTGATATTTTCCGTTTTGGTTCGCACTGGAAAAAAATCTTCCTGCAATTCATGTTTGCCAATGTGGTGATGATTGCGGCTCTGGCCTATGCCCTGAGTTGGTATAACGCAGATGTATCACAATGGATGCGTGTGGTAGAAGTATTGATCTTATGTGTTGTCGGTGTGGTAGCGTATGTTGCAGCCTTGCTGGTGGCAGGTTTTAGACCACGTCATTTAAAGCCTTAAGTTCATCTTAAAAGAAGTATTTTTGATCAAAACAGATCATTAAAATACCCATAAAAAAACAAGAGCCAGAAGGCTCTTGTTTTTTTTGAAAGCTAACACTTGCTTTGAAAAGGTCTAGCGTAAATCTAGACCTTGCCGCGCGAAAGAAAACCAACGATCGCAAGAATCACCGCAATTACCAACAAGATAATCGCAAAATCCTTAGACAAGCCTGCGACGCCACCGAAACCAAGTAGACTCGCAATTAATGCAATAACAGCAAAAATAATAGCCCAGCGAAACATATATATTCTCCATGTGTTTTTATTTTCAAATTTAGTATAGAAATAAACGATTCCAGCAACTGTTAGTGTTGTGTTGATGAACTGTCTCTGATTTAACAATAGTTTACGTGATAACAATAAAAATTTGAGACAGTAGGTCTGCAGGGTTCTGGCTGTTATAATCAGCTGATTTTTGAATATTCCGGCCCGATCATGAGCGATACTTTACGTCCCGAATTCTGGAAAAACTATTCACTTGCTGAACTGACGCAAGTCGAGTGGGAGGCCTTATGTGATGGTTGTGGGTTGTGTTGTCTGATTAAACTGGAAGATGAAGATACTCAGGAAGTCGCCTATACCAAAGTGGCATGTAAGCTACTGGATTGTAGCACTGCACGTTGCTCCAATTATCCAGATCGCTTGCAGTATGTGCCTGACTGTATTCAGCTCATGCCAGAGAAGCTGGAAACGATTCACTGGTTGCCTTCGAGTTGTGCCTATCGCCGGGTAGAGCAGGGCAAAAGCCTGCCATCCTGGCATTATCTGATTAGCGGTTCACGAGAAAGCGTGATTCAGGCACGCAAGTCGGCAGCAGGGCGCTGCCTGAGTGAAGCAGATATTCATCAAGACGACATTGAAGATTATATCGTACGCTGGGTGCGTTGAATCTGCCTGCGTGATTCGTTTATTGATCTGCCGGATGGAGTAGAGCCTGGGCCGAAGCACCGGCCATCGGACGATAGAAATAGAAGCCTTGTCCAATCTGACAGTCACAATGGATCAGGGTATCCAGCTGTTCTGTATTCTCAATTCCTTCGACCAGAACATCCAGTGCAATACTGGAGCCAATCTGGGTAATGGCTTTGACAATGGCCAGGGCAGATGGGTCACTGTTCATGCGTTCTACAAAGTTGCGGTCAATCTTGATGCAACCCACCGGATAGTCCTGCAAGCGGGTCAGCGAAGAATGTCCAGTGCCGAAATCATCCAGCGAAATCTGGATTCCGGCCTGTTTCAGCAGGTTCAGGGCGCGAACCACATAATTGGCATCATGCTCGGACAGGCTCTGTTCGGTAATTTCCAGTTCAACTTTGTGAGCTGGGATATCGAAATTGGACAGGCGTGCCAACAGTTTTTCGGCATAGTCATCGCGCAGGAATTCAACCGGTGCAGCATTGATGGAAATTGGCAACAGATCCAGACCTTGGGCCTGCCAGCGGCTCATGTCGGCGAAAACTTTCAGCTGCATGGTTTCACTGATGCGTGAGGCCAGCTCATAGTCCTGAAAGGCGCCAAAAATTTCGGAAGGTAACTGAATGTTCTGATTCTGATCTTGCCAGCGTAATAGCGCTTCAAAACCGATCACTGCACCATCAGAAAGACGGACCTTGGGCTGGTAATAGGGAATGATCTGATCGGCGAGAATAATCTTGCGTGCCAGAGTCAGCTGCTTGGTCATATTTTCCAGTGATCCACACATTTCCTGATTAAACATGCGGATGCCACCACGACCACTATTTTTCAGGTCATTTAAGGCGATATCGGCACATTTCAGCAGATTCGAGGTATTTAAGGCATCACGTGGATAGATGGCACAGCCTATACTCATGGCACTGCTGATGCTATTGCCGACATAATTAATGGGCTGATCTAGCTGGGCATAGGCCATTTGCGCCGTTGCCAGCAGTTGCTCTTCACTTTCCAAATTTTTGACCAGTACAACAAATTCATCACCACCCAAACGGGCGATGATGGTATTCGGACCGAAACAAGTCTGGAAGCGTTTGCCTAAGACATGTAACAGATGATCGCCGGCAATATGGCCCAAGGTGTCATTAATATGCCGGAAATAGTCCAGATCAATCAGCAGTAAACCTGCCATGGTCTGCTGTTGTTTGGCCTTTAACAGCACCTGCTTAAAGGTTTTATAGAAGGTACTGCGATTATACAGGCCAGTCAGTTCATCACGTTTAATTACTTCTTTTAACCGCGTTTCTGCAATTTTTTGCTGACTGATATTGCGTGATACACAGAGGATATTTTGGGTAATATTCTGCTGATCCAGAATCGGGGTCAGCAGATGATCCCAATACTGGATCGGTTGATCTTTAATCTGAACTTTGCTGGAAAAACGGCTGTTTAAGCCTTGGGCTGCCTGTTTCAGAGCACGTTGCCCGGATTTTCGGGCTTCAGGGCTTAAACGATTTAGCCAGCACAATGAACGGTCTTGATTTTGTCCTGCGGTCTCACTTACTTGTGCCAGACAGCCAGACTGGTTGCTATGTCGAATCTCGCCTTCAGGGCTGATAATGTTAATGCAGTCTGCGCTGGCATCCAGCATGTTTTCCTGGGTTGAAACAATCTGAGAAAGTTGCTGCTGGATTTCAAAATAATCATGCACATCGGTCAGGGAAACGGCCCATTGCAGCAAATGTTCAGGTTCATGATGAAATTTTACCGCCAGGCTACACATGCGATAATGGCTATCACTGCGTTTAATCCGGCACTGGGTTTCAAAATTCTGATGCTGATCCAGCGCAGCATGCCACTGCGCTAAAAATAGCTGCAAGTCCTCGGCATGGATAAAACTCTGCCATTGTGGATGACCCTGTTCATTCAGGTTCACGCCAAGATAATCAGTCAAGGCATCGTTAAAATATTGCAGATGTTTTTTGTTGCTGACCCACAAGGGTTGCGGTAAGGCATCGATCAGATTTTTTAATAAAACCGATTCAGACAAGTGAACGTGGGGTGCGATCAGTGATGATGACGTCAGTGGCTTAGACCGACTCACAGCTCCCTGTTCAAATTTATCATGCTTCATGCATTCACCACTACAACCCAAAAGTGCCCAAGGGGCGAGATAAGTTTCTTTTAATTAGAATAAACAATATGAAAATTACACTGTAATTAATTCACAATCAATCATGTTCAAATTATTCGCTTTTATAGAGATTAATTCATTCAGAATTAAAAAAATAGAGGATATCTCCATAAATTAATTTTTTATGCTTGATGTTTGCATTCTTGGAATCAAAACTGCTGGTGTTAGAATGAGATCATAATTTAGTTTGAGCCAATAATAACATGTCAGATAGTCATATCCCGCTTCCAGAACGTTTACGGCCACGTGACCTTACACAGATTATCGGGCAGGAACATTTGCTGGGGGAACATGCGCCCTTACGCCAGATGATTGATCAGGGGCATCTGCCTTCGATTATTTTCTGGGGACCTCCCGGAGTCGGCAAAACCACCATTGCCTTACTGCTGGCTCAAGCGGTAGACCGGCCTTTTATCAGTCTGTCTGCCCTGAATACCGGGGTAAAAGAACTGCGTGAAATCATTGCCGAGGGTGGCGATTTGCTGACACCCGTGGTATTTATTGATGAAATTCACCGTTTTAATAAATCCCAGCAGGACGCTTTATTAAATGCGGTCGAGAAAGGGAAAATTACCTTAATTGGAGCCACCACGGAAAACCCGTCTTTTGAAGTGAATAGTGCCTTATTGTCACGTTGTCAGGTATATAGCCTGAATGCATTGAGCGCTGAATCGATTCAGACTTTGTTGACACAAGCCTTGCAAAATGACTCTTTCTTGCAGGAAAGACATATCCTGATTGAAGAATTTGATGCCCTGATCCAGTTCGCAGCAGGAGATGCCCGCAAGGCACTGAATTTGCTGGATCTGATTGCTAGTACCTTTGAAGCGGATATGGAAAATATCATCACCAATGCGGTGGTGGTCAAAGTCGCACAGCAGAATATTGCCCGTTATGACAAGTCCGGTGAACAGCACTATGATCTGGTCTCGGCCTTTATTAAATCAATTCGTGGCAGTGATCCGGATGCAGCCTTGTACTGGATGGCTCGCATGCTCAAAGGCGGCGAAGATCCGGTGTTTATTGCACGGCGCATGTTGATTGCCGCATCCGAAGATATCGGCAACTCGAATCCAAATGCCTTGCTATTGGCTGGTGAGTGTTTCCGTTCTGTGCAAGCCGTAGGCATGCCGGAATGCCGGATTATTTTGGGACAATGTGCGGTTTATCTGGCGACCAGTGCCAAAAGTAACAGTACTTATCTGGCGATTAACAAGGCGATGGAACTCGCAGATAAAACTTCAAATTTGCCAGTGCCTTTGCATTTAAGAAATGCGCCAACCAAGCTGATGAAAGAGCAGGGCTATGGCGTGGATTATCTGTATCCGCATAATTATCCTGAGCATTTTGTGCTACAGGAATATATGCCGCCAGAACTGAAGGATACCAAACTGTATGAATCAGCACGTAATAAACGTGAAGTTGAAGGGGAGCGTTTACAGCAACGCCGTTGGCAACAGCAACAACAGCAGCAATAAAGCTGGGTATCCCAACTAATTGAACAGATTAAAAAAAAGCCCAATTCAAGGCGAATTGGGCTGAAAGTAGGATGTTTTTGAGGGAGATAACATCCTAGAGGGTAGAGGAGAAATTTGGTCGGAAAATATGGAGTAAAGTGCGTCAACTCACTGATTTGCCTGGTATGTGATAATATTAATACATGTAGTTTTTGATGTAAAAACGATCATTTTAATAATAAAAATTTATTTTTCCGATTAAAAGCCGGAAATAAAAAACCGAGCTAAAAAGCTCGGTTTTTTCGAATCTGCGCATTTACAGATTAGATGTTGTCTAGATTGATACCTAAACGGCCGGCTACTTCTTCATAGGCTTCAACTACGCCGCCTAAACCTTGACGGAAACGGTCTTTATCTAGTTTTTTCTTGGTGTCTTTGTCCCATAGACGGCAACCGTCTGGAGAGAATTCATCACCAAGTACGATACGGTCGTGGAACACGCCGAATTCAAGCTTAAAATCAACCAGAATCATATTACCTGCGTCAAACAATGCTTTAAGCACGTCGTTCACTTGGTAAGTCAATTCTTTCATTTTCGCCAATTGTTCAGCAGTCGCCCAACCTAAAGCAATGGCTTGTGACTCATTGACCATTGGATCGCCAAGCGCATCATCTTTAAAGAACAATTCAAATGTTGGAGGAGTCAGTTCCTTGCCTTCTTCCACACCCAGGCGGCGGCATAAAGAACCTGCTGCATAGTTACGGATCACACATTCAACCGGGATCATATCCAGTTTTTTCACCAGCACTTCATTTGGAGTCAGTAGCTTTTCAAAGTGGGTCTCAATTCCCGCTTCTGCCAGTTTTTCCATGATGAAGGCGTTAAAACGGTTGTTCACCTTGCCTTTACGATCTAGTTGCTCAATTTTTTCGCCATTGAATGCTGAGGCATCATCGCGAAAGACTAAAATCAGATGGTCTGAACTGTCTGTGGTGTAGACAGATTTCGCTTTACCAGTATAGAGCAAGGTTTGTTTTAACATGAGGGAACCTTTTACAAAAAAAATGCCTAGAAATGTCTAGGCTGGCCAATTTTGGTAAATCTGGTTGAGCAGTTCTGCGGCTTTTTCACTGTCGGCAAAACTGTTATCGGCATTGAACACAGCGAGGTTATTACTTGAACCGACAGAAGATAATCTTAATACATAAGTCTGCTGATCGACCTTAATCGTGACTTCATAACGATTTTTGCTCTGAGCAACAATGCTATGATTCAGACTGCTGAGGGTGGCAAGTGTATATTGCCAAATTGTAGCAGAATTTCCCTCAATTTTAAGCAGCGGATTAAGATTTCCGTCAGTGACCAACTGTGGTTTACCCACCGTATTGGTTTCGGTCAGATCAGCTGTATTTGAGTTTTCAGTCTGGGCTTGTGGACGTGGCAAGGCAAAACGGTTGCCACGCTGGTTTTCAAGCTTCGGTGCATGTTCAATTGCAAGTGGATCAACTATTGGAGCAGGATACAATGGCGTTGCAGGACGAACCATGGCGCCTTCAGGATATTGTAAAGCTTCCAGGGTAGTAGTCTCTTTATAGTCTAAAGTGCCGTTATTAAAGGCCATTGAACTACAACCTGCCAAACTGAATACTGAAAGTGTAAGGCTAAGTCCTAAACGTAATTGCATAATCTTGTGCTCTTTTATTTAATAACGCCCGCTTCTACCAGTGCTTCATGAAGCGGAGCGCGATATTGTTCTGCAAGTGGTGTTAATGGAAGGCGAATACCTGTACCAATTAAGCCCATGTCATGGAGTGCCCATTTCACAGGAATTGGGTTCGATTCGCAAAATAAAATATTGTGTAAATTTGCAACCTGAGCATTTAGCTGTTCAGCTGTGGCTGCATCACCAGCAATGGCAGCGGCACACACTTCGCTCATGGCTTTCGGAGCCACGTTTGCCGTGACCGAGATATTACCTTTGGCGCCATGTCCGATCAGTTGATATGCAGTCGCATCATCACCCGAATAAACAGTCATATCTTTGCCTACAAGGCCTTGTAGCAATTCAGCACCGCGCGGTACATCGCCAGTCGCATCTTTAATACCGATAATTTGTGGAATATCCGCCAGACGAATCACGGTTTCATTGGCCATATCCACACCGGTACGGCCTGGAACATTATAAAGAATCTGTGGCAGGTCAACCGCTTCAGCAATGGCTTTATAATGCTGGTATAAGCCTTCCTGAGTCGGTTTATTATAATACGGCGTCACCAGTAAAGCGGCATCTGCCCCTAGCTCTTTGGCTTCGCGAGTCAGTTCGATCGCTTCACGGGTCGAGTTTGCACCTGTACCAGCAATAATAGGAATACGTTTGTTGGCCACACGAATGATTTCTTTGATCACCTGGGTGTGTTCACTCATGCTGAGAGTAGAGGCTTCGCCTGTCGTTCCAACAGCAACAATACTGTTGGTGCCCTCTGCAATATGCCATTCAACCAGCTTCTCGAGACCCTTCCAATCTACGCTGCCATCTTCAAACATAGGGGTGACGATTGCGACTATGGAACCTTGAATGGTCTGTGCTTGCTGAGTCATTTTAAAAAACTATCCTATTTGTCCATCCGAAAGGAATGAGAAAACATAAATTGGGATGGATTTGTATTTTGATTTATAGCAAATTCAATAGATTTGCATTGAATTGAATATTGCTTATGCAAATTATGACTGATCAAACGCATAAGAACAATATGCTTTAGTAAAAGCTACTGAATTCTTTATACAAAGCCTTTTGGAAACAATCAAGTAATAAATAAGATGATTTATAAAGCAAAATCCTGAGACCAAAGTTATGTCTCCAGTCTAAACAAAAGAGGATATTGCCCCAAATGAACCCAATAATGATAAGGCTTGTGCAAAAAGATCAGCTGAAATCTGCCATTTTTATGCCTTTTGATTTTTGATTAATAGTTATATTGGATAAATTGAGACCTCTTACATCTTGATCGCACTCTCGCACCAAAACAAATAAAGTCAAAAACGACTAAGACTAATCTTTTTTAAATATCAATAGATTGAGAATTTTTTTCTTATCGGTTAATTTTTTAACTTGATGTATAAGCTTTAAACTCTAAGTCTTGAACTTTATGGTGTTCTGATTAAGTGTTTTTGCGACTTTATCTGGTCTTATCCTATTTTTATCTGCCTCTACTCCTTTGGGAATATCTAAGCAAAATGTTCAACTTATTGATAGTTATTTCTGCAATCAGGCTCATAGATGATGGCTGTCTTTTGTAATGCTGATTGAACAAGGATAATCCAATGGAAAAATCAGACAATAAGCATGCTATCGTCACGGTCGCGATCTGTTTTCTGATTGCGGTGATTGAAGGCTTAGATATTCAGGCAGCCGGAATTGCTGCTGCAGGTATTCGTGAGCATTTTGGTCTCGATAGTTCCCAGTTGGGTGTGTTTTTTAGTGCAGGGATTCTGGGTTTATTACCGGGTGCACTGGTTGGTGGGCGATTTGCGGACCGCATTGGCCGTAAGAAAGTCTTGATCTGGTCGACAGCAGTATTTGCTGTATTTACCTTATGTACCGTCTGGGTCAATAGCTTTAACAGCTTGCTGGCAGTGCGTTTCCTGGCTGGAGCAGGTCTGGGCGGCGCGATGCCAATTCTGATCACACTTGCTTCTGAAGCAGTCTCTCCACAAAATCGTGGCCGTGCAGTGGGCTTGATGTACTGCGGTATGCCAGTCGGTGCAGCGATTTTGTCTTTAATTGCAGCGACTGAATTTGGTGCTAATTGGAAGAATGTTTTTTATCTCGGTGGTCTGTTACCGATTCTTGCCATTCCGCTGATGATGTTATTTTTGCCTGAATCGAAGGAATACCTGAAAGCACAGAATAAAACGGCTGCAGAACTTGCTGTTGCACCGCAGGGTTCATTCAAGGACCTGTTTAATTCGGACAACCTGTTACGTACGCTATGTATCTGGGTGAGCTACTTCTTTACCTTGATGGTGGTTTACATCATGTTGAGCTGGTTGCCATCATTGTTTATGGAACTTGGCTTTACCCGTAAAGATGCTTCAACTGCACAATTCTACTTCATGGTGACAGCGACGATTGGTACGATTATTTTGGGTATGCTGACCGACCGCTGGAAGAAAGCCTATGTGATCCTGTTGATGTACGGCGGTATTCTGGCAGGTCTGTTGGCGCTGAATGGCGCAAGCTCGCTGAACCAGATGTATATGGCAGCCGCATTGGCCGGTGCCTTCGTGATTGGCTGTCAGGGTGTACTGTATGCCTTCGGTAGTATCGTTTATCCCACAGAAGTGCGTGGTACTGGTGTTGGTGTTGCGTCTGCAGTTGGCCGTATCGGTGCCATGCTGGGTCCAGTCATTGCCGGTCAGTTATTGACAGCAGGTTTTGGTGCTGCGGGAGTCATTAGCGCTGCGATCCCATGTATCATCATCTCTGCATTATGTATGCTGTTCCTGGTGAACCGCACTAAAGTGTAAGGTTCAACGATTTAAAAAAGCCTGCTCTTGCAGGCTTTTTTATTTTCAGAATTTAAGAATTAAATACACTGTTTTATTATTAAAAAGACTCATCACTTTATCTTAAAACTTATTTTTTTTGCAGAGATCTAGCTTGATACAAGCCCGGAACTCATCTCATATTTGTCAAAAACAATGAATCTATTGATCTGCTCATATACACATGCCGAGAATACACAGTCATGCCATTTTTAACCGTAGAGCTAAAAATCCTGAGGTATTTTGCGCTATGCTTGGGCATAAATCGAGATTTCAATGGATGAAAACAGATGCAGAATAATGTTGCTTTACTGGTCGTAGACGTACAAAGAGGATTTACCCCGGGAGGCAATCTGGCTGTAGCCAATGCTGACCAGATTATTCCAAATATTAATCTATTGGGGCAGCATTTTAAGCATATTATCCTGACCCAAGACTGGCATCCGGATAACCATATTTCTTTTGCAGACAACCACCCCGGCAAAGTAGCCTATGACAGCATTCAGCTGGATTATGGCACTCAGGTCTTATGGCCAAAGCATTGTGTGCAAGGGACACGCGATGCCGAACTGCATCCGGATTTAAATTTACCGCAAGCACAACTCATCATTCGCAAGGGTTTTCATTCCCAGATCGACAGTTACTCGGCCTTTATGGAAGCTGACCAGAAAACCCCGACGGGTCTTGCCGGCTATCTGCGTGAACGTGGGATTGATACCGTATTTGTGGTCGGGATTGCTACGGACTTTTGTGTGGCCTGGACTGCAATCGATGCCTGCAAACTGGGCTTTAAAACCTATGTGATTGCCGATGCCACCAAGGGCATTGACCTGAATGGTTCCTTGCAACATGCCTGGCAAGATATGCTGTCGCATGGCGTAAAACGTATCTATGTGAAAGATATTGTTCAAGCAGCTTAACACTGGATAGGGATAGAACTTAATATCCCTTTGATCTTATTTATATTTGAATATAAAAATTCAGGCATCAACGGGTGCCTGTTTTATCTTGCTTTTTCTCCCTTAATGTCACCTGGATGAAACCCATGTCAGCCTTGCTCCAGTTTAGCCAATTTGTCCAAAAAACCTTTGCTTTATGGGTGCTGCTTTTTTCCGGCATTGCCTTGATGATCCCTGAAGTTTTTGTCTGGTTACGGGCTTATATTCCGTGGATGTTGGGCATCATCATGTTCGGCATGGGCATGACCATGACCGTCGGAGATTTTAAAAGTGTCTTGCAAAGTCCGAAGGCAGTAGCGATTGGCGTCGTCGCCCAGTTTATGGTGATGCCGGGTTTGGCCTTTTTGCTGTGCAAGCTGTTCCAGCTGCCACCAGAGATTGCCATCGGGGTAATCTTGGTGGGTTGCTGTCCGGGCGGAACTGCATCCAATGTGATTACCTATATGGCCAAGGGCAATACTGCCTTGTCGGTCGCCTGTACCTCGGTTTCGACTTTACTGGCGCCCATTTTAACTCCGGCCATTTTCTATGTGTTGGCCAGTCAGTGGATTGAGATCAATGCCTGGTCGATGCTGGTGTCGATCTTACAGGTGGTGTTATTCCCAATTATTCTGGGCTTAATCGTACGGGCGCTACTCAAGCAAAAAGTCACGGCCTATATTCAGGTCATGCCGTTAATTTCTGTAATTGCGATTGTGGCAATTGTCGCGGCGATTATTGCCGGCAGCAAAACCCAGATTCTGGAGTCCGGTTTAATGATTTTAGGAATCGTGGCCTTACACAATGGTATGGGCTATTTACTGGGTTATTGGGCCAGTCGTATATTTCACTTGGCAGAAATAGACTGTCGTGCAGTATCCATTGAAGTCGGGATGCAGAATTCTGGTCTGGGTGTGGCTTTGGCGGCAACCCATTTTGCTGCATCTCCAATGACGGCTTTGCCAAGCGCCATTTTTAGCCTGTGGCATAATATTTCAGGACCAGCTTTAGCCACTTATTGGGCTGCCAGACAAACTGAAAAAACAGACACCTAATTGCAGTTTGAGGACAGCACACAACAAGCTAGAACATGATTTTTTATAATGTGAAAAAGTTAGAATATTAATTTATATGGATTTATCGAGCTTTGTAACATAAGTGTCATGAAGTCTGCCTAAGATCGCCCCTCAATGATGTGAAACAACAGACTGTAATCAGCAGCATTGAGAGGGCATGGAACAATTTCAGCATTCGTCAGCGACCTATTTTAATCGGGAACTTTCCTTATTTGAATTTCAGCGTCGTGTCTTGGCACAAGCACTCGATCCGAATTTACCGATTTTAGAGCGCTTAAACTTCCTGATTATTTTTTCCCGTAACCTGGATGAGTTCTTTGAAATCAGGATTGCCGGGCTGATGAAACAGCAAGACCTGAATGCGACTACCCGGACGCCTGATGCTGTACCTACCGAGCTGGTTCTACAACAACTGTCCCAGTCCATTCATGCCACAGTTAACAAGCAGTATGAGGTTCTGAATCATGCAGTTTTGCCTGAACTTCAGGCGCAAGGGATTCAGTTTCTTCAATACCAGGATCTTCTGGAAAAACATAAGGCCTGGATTGCAGCCTTTTTTGCCAAAGAAGTGCAACCGGTATTGACCCCGATCAGTCTGGATCCTTCACATCCTTTTCCACGTTTGGTGAATAAAAGTCTGAACTTTATTATCAGCTTGGAAGGTAAAGATGCCTTTGGCCGTGAAATCGAGATGGCGATTGTGCCAGCACCACGTTCCTTACCGTGCCTGATTAAAATTCCGGAAGACGTCACTGGAAACAATACCACCCAGATTTTTCTGACCGCGATCATCCAGCAGCATATCAGTGATTTGTTCCCGGGCATGAAAGCGACCGGATGTTATGCCTTTCGGGTCACCCGCAATGCCGATCTGGTACTATCGGAAGATGTTGATGATCTGGCGGTGGCTTTAAAAGACGAACTATGTTCGCGCCGCTTTGGTCGTGCAGTACGTCTGGAAATTGAAAATGACTCTCCACAGAATATCATCGACTATTTGCTAGATGAATTTGATTTGACGGAACAGGAACTGTACCGGATTGATGGACCGATCAATTTGTCCCGTCTGAGTACCAGCTTTGAGCGTCCGGAATTAAAGTATCCGCATTTTAGTCCGGTCATTCCCAAAATTTTCCGTAAACAGAAAAGTATTTTTGAAATTTTAAAGGCACAGGATGTACTGCTGCATCATCCTTTTGATTCATTCCAGCCGGTGATTACTTTACTGCGCGAAGCGGCCAAGGACCCGGCGGTGCTGGCGATCAAGCAGACGCTGTACCGTAGTGGGCCAGACTCGGAAATCGTTCAGGTGCTGGCAGAGGCTGCACGGAATGGCAAGGAAGTCACGGCTGTGATTGAACTGCGGGCGCGTTTTGATGAAGAATCTAACATCATGGTGGCCAATATCCTGCAAGAAGCCGGCGCGGTCGTGGTCTATGGCATTGTCGGTTATAAAACCCATGCCAAAATGATTCTGATTGTCCGGCGTGAAAATCAGGAATTACTGCGTTATGCGCATCTGGGTACCGGAAACTATCATGCCGGTAATGCCCGCATGTACACCGATTATGGCCTGATGACCACACAGCCGGATATCTGTGAAGATGTGCACCGCATGTTCCAGGAACTGACTGGTATGGGGAAAATGGCCAAACTGAAAGCCTTGCTGCATGCACCGTTTACCCTGCATAGCGAATTGCTGAAACTGATTGAACAGGAAAAGGCATTTGCCCTGGCCGGCAGAGCCGCGCATATCATCATCAAAGTGAATGCACTTACCGAACCGCAATTGATTGCTGCCCTGTATCAGGCTTCGCAGGCTGGGGTAAAAATTGACCTGATTGTGCGTTCAATCTGCTGTCTGATTCCACAAGTTACCGGTATGTCTGAAAATATCCAGGTCCGTTCAATCGTAGGACGTTTCCTGGAACATACCCGGGTTTATTATTTTGAACATGGCGGTGCCAAGAAACTGTATTGTGCCAGTGCCGACTGGATGGGCCGTAACCTGTTTTCCCGGGTGGAAACCTGTTTCCCGGTGCTGGATCCAGAGCTGAAAAAACGGATTTATAAAGATGGCCTGATCAGCTATTTAAAAGATTGTCACAATGCATGGGAGTTAGATGCCGAGGGTCAGTGGCATAAAGTCCCCTGTCAGGATCCGGCCCAGCCTTATAATGCCCAGCAATATCTGCTGGAACAGAAACAGTTAAAAATTTAAGAGATAGGCCAAGACACACTGGCGTATTTGTTTTGTACCCATAAAAAAGCCGGATGTTGGATCCGGCTTTTTTAATTAAAACATTCAAGGATATTTATGAGGCTTTGGACTGTTTGGATTTTAGAATTTCAGTTCTAAAAGTCTGTGCCAGCTCGGCGCTTTCAGCATCCATCCCATTCACCACAAAAGCGTGACGGGTCAGGACATTGGTTGGATTCGGCATGCTGACCAGCTGGAAGTGATCACTCACATCTTTCAGCAAGGTGTTCGGTACATGTAAGGCACTTTCTTTCGCGACCAGATGCTGAGTCAGGCGCTCAGCGGCCTGTACCGAGCTGAGCTGCATCTCCTCGACTTTAGAGGCAATCGCGCTACGGGTTTGTAGCACAAAACGTTTTTCTTCACGATAGCGTTTATACAGCACTTCCGAAAGCAGCTGGAACACGGCACTGATCATGGTCAGGCAGGCCAGGGCATTCGGTTTGTCTGCCGCGATACTAATGGTGGCACCTTTTTCATCAAATTTATGTACGGTACAAATATCAGAACTATTCAATTTATAGCGTTGCACACAGAGTTCGGTGGCTTTATTCAGGAAAATCTGGCAGAGATTGAAATAAGGCACTGAAACGGTTTTATTCACGCTATCCAGTAATTGTTTTGGATCGTAGAACTGGATGTTTAAGCTCAGGCTATCGCTCTCCAGTACCGCCGGCTTATGTTCTTTTTCTTTGGCTTTATTTTTCACTGCCTGTTGGGCTTGGGCAATCGCCAGTGCCGCATTATGCTTTTCCTGTTCCAATGCCTGAGTCAGGTTCTGAATTTCGAATTTCAACCGTGATTCATTATTGATGCGCGCCAGATATTCAGTCCGACTTGGACGTGCCACGGCACGATAAGCGACCCAGAGCAGACCATGAATGATGAAAGAGAACAGAATCGCCAGCCATTGCGTGCGCAAAATTTCACCAATACTTGGCTCAATCAGGGTGATTTCAATCACACCGACTTTTTTCTCGTTTTGCAGCGCATCACGGACAAAAACTTCACCCTCGCGAGTTTTGGTCAGTCCGCCAGTGGCTAAAACTTGAGCTTTTGCATCCAGAATCCGGATGGAAGCTACACTGGGATTGGTGGCATAACGATTTGCCAGCAACGCCAGAGAAACGCGGTTGGGCGGTTCAAGCTCAGACAGGCTGTCTGTCACCAGTTGACTGGTGATCAGCTGTCCCTGATTGGCACGGTTTTCATTCAGTTGGTGAGTGGTTGCCAATACCAGTAAAAAGGTATGCAGAGCAAAACTTACAATCAATAGGCTAGCAAATAGCCCTTGTCTAGGCGCATTCAACGTAAACTTCCAAGGCAATTCTGTTCAATTTCGATTATGATTCTAACAATAGTTGTAGCTCAGACCCGAGTCAATTCATGCGAGAAATCATTCTTATATCATTCTTAGGACCTGACCAGCCTAATCAATTTACACGATTAATGCAGGTTTTGTCCGCCCATTCCTTACAGATTTTAGATGTAGGGCAAGCGGTTATTCATAATCAGTTAACCTTAGGTATTGTTGTAGCCTCTGAAGACCAGATAGCGACAGCATTAGCCATGAAGGAGATCCTGATTCTAGCACATGATATCGGGTTAACTGTGCGCTTTAAACCGATCTCTGCGACTGAATATGATCAGTGGGTCAAAGAGGGTGGACGCACACGTTATATCGTAACGGCATTGGCCCCTGAGTTAAATGCCTCTCATCTGCAAGCCGTGACCCAGATTGTCTCGGGACAAGGCTTTAATATTGAAACTGTGACCCGCCTGTCTGGTCGCCCTGTTTTAGATGGCCAGAGCAGCGGGCCAAAACGTGCTTGTGTCCAGTTTGGTTTAAGTGGACAGATGCTGGATGCAGCCGCCATGCGTGCGGCCTGTCTCAGCCTGTCGAATGAACTGAATGTCGATGTTGCGGTGCAGGAAGATAATGCTTATCGCCGTAACCGTCGTCTGGTTTGCTTTGATATGGACTCGACCCTGATCGAGCAGGAAGTCATTGACGAACTGGCAATTGAAGCCGGCGTCGGTGAGCAGGTCGCAGAAATTACCGAACGTGCCATGCAAGGCGAGCTAGACTTCCAGCAAAGCTTCCGTGCCCGTGTCGCTTTATTGAAAGGGATGGATGCTTCGGTACTTCCAAAAATTGCCGAGCGCCTGACCATTACCGAAGGGGCTGAACGCCTGATTTCGACTTTAAAAGCATTGGGTTACCGTACCGCAATTCTTTCTGGCGGTTTTCAGTATTTTGCGGAATATCTGCAAACTAAACTGGATATTGATGAAGTGCATGCCAACGCGCTCGATGTGCAGGATGGTATAGTTACCGGTGAAGTCAAAGGCCATATCGTCGATGGCGTACGCAAAGCACTCTTACTTGGTGAAATCGCCCAAGAAATGGGAATTTCCCTGGAACAAACCATTGCAGTTGGTGATGGCGCCAATGACTTACCAATGTTATCCATTGCAGGACTCGGTGTGGCTTTCCGTGCCAAACCTTTGGTACGCCAAAATGCCAATCAGGCGATTTCTAGCGTCGGTCTGGACGGTGTGCTTTATCTACTCGGCGTACATGATAAAGACCTGAACCGTTCATAAGTACAGGCTTTGATTGATTTTAAACGCGACCTTTGGGTCGCGTTTTTTATTGCTTATGAGGTGAGTGATATAAGGAATAGCTGAAATATGGCTACAAAAACATCGATCATCTTAAACGGAAAAATAATTTTTTCACTTAAAAAAACTACTGATAATTTTGTAATGACACGCCAACATTGGCGCAGTCATTGATCCACAAAAATGTGAAAAGCAAAAAATGTAATGACAATATAATATCGCGACAAAGTATGTCGTTAGGCTGGAAGACAGGACTTTTTTTATGCAAAAAACTCAGCATAATGCAGGCATAGAGATACAAATCAACAGATTCCATTTTATTGATTTAACGAAATTCAATAGATAGAAGCGTTGCAATATCAAGCGGAAACTATCTATCTGGATGGAGGGGGTTATATGGTAACAGCGAATTTAGCAACGATTGTGGGCTTCAGTTTAGTCGCTGTAGCTGTGCTTGCTGTGTTCTTCTCGCCTTATCGTCGCTGGTTAAGCTTTATGGCGGCCGGGATGCTGGTATGGGGCCTGATCGAGGTGATTCGTGTAGGAACTCAAACCTGGTTTGAGCTACCAATGACGTATAGTTACCTGAGCGCGTTAACTGCGGTCATGATAGTCGTGACTGGCCTGTTGTTGCGTGAAGATCGTCGTGCTGAGCGTGCTTTGGCAAAACGCCGTTGCATCGAACATACGCCAGTGTATGAAGACGACCAGCAGCAGCTTTCAAGCCGTTAATTCTACAAGTTGCAATGAAAAAAATGCACCCACGGGTGCATTTTTCAGTTTGGAAATATGATACAAACTGCATAATCCACCTAGCCCAGAACTATGCTAGGATATTTGTCAATTTTCGTACAATTAGAATAGGCATCCTCCATGAAACTGTCGTCCATTCCTGTGTTAAAACTTCCTCTCGTCGATATGAGTACAGATCCGCTGGACTTACTGGTCGTAGGTTTAGCTTTACGTATGAAGCAGTTGGCACGTACCAGCCCAAAATTCATTGAACTGGTACATGGACGTCAATTCCGTATTCAGATTGGTACGGATGAAGGCATGGCACGTCAGATTATTGTGGATAACGGTCATATCGATACGGTTTCGGGTGATGCTGAAAAAGCTGATTTTGTGTTGCAGTTTGCTGACAGTGAGCAGGGTGTAAAGACCTTGGTCAAAGGTGACCCGACGGCATTTATGACCGGCATGCAAAGTGGCACGATCAAAATGGAAGGTGACTTCGGCCTGCTGGTCTGGTTTAACCAAGTGGCGAAGATGATTCCACCAAAATTGCCAAAGCCAGTCAAAGAAAAAGTGAAAATGGTACGTCAGTTTATTAAAGAAAAAACTGGTAAATAAGAAACTTCCGCTTAGTTCCCCCTCCTTTTTAAAGGAGGGGCTAGGGGAGGATTAAATAAAAAAAGCCCTCAAATATGAGGGCTTTTTGAATTCTGGAATAATTAAAACTTATTCAACTTCCAGATTAAACGTCACCGGCCCATCATTGACCAGATGCACTTTCATGTCGGCGGCAAAAATACCGGTTTGCACATGTTCAAACTGGCTTTGGGCATATTCTACCAGCTGCTCATAAAGTGCTTTAGCCTCGGCAGGCGGCATAGCTGGGCCAAAGTCTGGACGTAAACCCTTCTGGGTCTGTGCCATCAAGGTAAATTGTGAAACCAGCAATAAACCACCGTCGGCCTGGGCAACGTTCCAGCCCATTTTACCCTGTTCATCATCAAAGAAGCGGTATTTCAATATCTTATCAATCAGCTTTTTGCCTTTTTCCAGATTGTCATCTTTACCTAAACCTAGAAAAACCAGAATTCCTTTTTCAATTTCCCCGGTGGTTTCACCCTCGACCACAACTTTAGCTTCTAAAACTCTTTGTAATAAGGCACGCATTTTACATATGGACTAATAACGATAGATGGAGGTGATTGTAGCAAGAATAAAATCTGGAGCAGTATGAGATGCTGATTTTATGAGCTTTAAATATCTAAAAATCAATTGCTTAATTTTCATAAATTCATTAAAGCGATTGAATTAATATAAATAATCTGTTTTATCTATTTATTGCGTTCGCGTATCTTAGCCCATGCAGGAAAGGTAATAAATTGAGAGATTTAGAAATGTTTAAGCGTTCATTACTGGTTGCAATGCTTGCAACTATCACAGCTGCACAAGCTGCGCCATTAACCAAAGATAACGGGGCACCAGTCGGTGATAACCAGAACTCGATCACTGCGGGTCCAAATGGTTCAGTACTCCTTCAGGACGTTCAACTGGTACAAAAATTACAACGTTTTGGTCGCGAGCGTATTCCTGAGCGTGTCGTGCATGCGCGTGGTACAGGGGCATATGGTGAATTCGTTGCAACCAAAGATCTATCTGATCTTACCCTCGCTTCATTATTCAAAGCGGGTACTAAAACTCCAGTTTTCCTACGTTTCTCTACCGTAATTCATGGTAAGGGTTCACCAGAAACTCTACGTGACCCACACGGTTTTGCGTTGAAATTCTATACTCAGGAAGGTAACTGGGACTTGGTTGGTAACCAGACACCGGTATTCTTCATTCGTGATGCGATTAAATTCCCGGACTTCATTCACGCAATGAAGCCAAGCCCAGTGACAAATGTTCAAGATGCTAACCGCGTGTTTGACTTCCTGTCGAGCCAGCCATGGGCCACCAATATGCTGACTTATGTTTACGGCAAGCAAGGTGTTCCAACCAGCTACCGCGAACAGGACGGTTTTGGTGTTCACGCTTACAAACTGTATAACGACAAAGGCGAATACAAATACGTGAAATTCAACTTCCGCTCTAAACAAGGCGTGAAGGGCCTGAACGTGAAAGAAGCGGCTGAGCAGCAAGGTAAAGATTTCAACCACTTGACCAATGATCTTTATAACAACATCTATGCAGGTAACTTCCCGAAATGGGACCTGTATATTCAGGTGCTTGATCCTAAAGATCTAAATAGCTTTGATTTTGATCCATTAGATCCAACTAAAATCTGGCCAACCGAGCTGGTTCCAGAAACTAAAGTCGGTACTTTAACCCTGAACCGTATGCCGAAGAACTTCTTCAACGAGACTGAACAGTCGGCATTTGCGCCAGGTAATCTGGTTCCGGGCATCGAGCCATCAGAAGACCGTCTGCTACAAGGCCGCATCTTCTCTTACTCAGATACCCAAATGTACCGTTTAGGCGCGAATCACCAGCAAATTCCGGTGAACCGTCCAGTGGTAAATGTGAACAACAATAATCAGGATGGCTACATGAATATCTCTGAGCGTGACTCGGATGTGAACTATGAGCCAAGCCGTAAAGAGCCAAAAGCTGCCACTGAAAAAGCACGTGCGGTACAAACACCATTATCTGGTCATGTACAGCAAATTGGCGTGAAAGAGCAGAACTTCAAGCAGGCAGGTGAGCTGTACCGTTCATACTCGGCTAAAGAAAAAGATGACCTGATCATGAACCTTGCTGCTGATTTAGGCGCAGTGAAAGATTCAGAAACCAAGCACATCATGTTGTCTTACTTCTATAAGGCAGATGCGGACTACGGTACACGTATGACCAAGGCGGTAAACGGTAACCTGGCGACTGTTAAAGCCAAAGCTGCAAAATTAAAAGACTAATCCCGATTGGTCTTGAGGAACTGGTGACTAGGGCATAGCGCATCACCTCCAAAAAGTCCTGTAATACTCCAAACCTTTCCTGCACCCTAGGGGGAGTTTTACAGGCACTCCGTTTTTCATCTCATCTCAGGATAATTCAGTTTTTCAGGACTTAAATTTCCCTTCGATTTCTGCTGGAGTTCATCATGAAAGTTATGTCATCTGTGTTTTTAGCCAGTATTCTCGCGATAGGTTCCGCATTCGCAAACGTGACTGTCACGAAGGAGATCTCCCCCGCTAAAACTGTGAACCATGTTCAGATGAACTCACAACAGGAATTGGTCGACCTGTTCTTTGCTGCTGCCAAAATTGGCAATAGCGAAGTGATCAACGAATTTTTAAAACATGGCTTTCCGGTCGATGTACGCAATAAAGACGGTTATACACCACTGATGATGGCGACTTATTATGGTCATCAGGATATTGTCGCCAGCTTGCTTAAACATGGTGCCGACCGCTGTGCTCGAGATAATCGAGGCAATACAGCCTTGATGGGGGCTTTATTCAAGATGGAATTTGCGATTGCCAAGCAGCTGCGTCAGGTGGATTGTGATGCCCAGGCGAAAAAAACTGGACAAAAGACCACAGCCGAATTTGCTAAGGTCATTGGTCAGGAAAAACAGTTGCAGAAACTGATTCAGGAACAGGAAAAAGCTCAGTTCAAATCACAGAAATAAACCGGGTTATGCTTCTGATACTTTTGTCGCAAATACAGCCAGCTGTACGTAAATCCTGCATTATTGCACGACTTTTTATGCTTTAATGCAGAGATAAGCACAGCGATATTCCCTTAGTTATGGCTCCAATTATCCATTCTCTGTTAGATACTGACTTGTACAAATTCACCATGTTACAAGTGGTCTTACACAAGTTTCCGCAAACGCATAGTGTCTACCATTTCCGTTGTCGTAATCTGGAAGATACAGTCTATCCACTGACGGATATTCTGGATGACCTGAATCATCAACTGGACCTGCTGTGTCAGCTCAAATTCAAAGAAGATGAACTGCAATATTTAAGAAGCTTACGTTTTATCAAAAGCGACTTTGTCGATTATCTGGAACTATTCCAGCTCAAGCGCCGTTTCATCAAGGCCAGTATCGACAGTCAAGGCCGTCTGGATATTGTGGTGGAAGGCCCGATGGTTCAGGCGATGATGTTCGAGATCTTCGTACTGGCGATTGTCAATGAACTGTATTTCAGCCGCATTCGCACGCCTGAAGTGTTGGCTGAAGGCGAACACCGTTTAAAAGCCAAAATCGAGCTATTAAAACAGTATGATGCTGCGCAAAACCCCAATGATCCACCATTCTTGGTGTCAGATTTTGGTACGCGTCGCCGTTACAGTTTCGATTGGCAAAAGCATGTGGTCGAAGAATTTCACAAAGCCGCACCGCATGTGTTCCGTGGGACCAGTAATGTACTGTTAGCCAAAGAGCTGGGCATTACCCCGATTGGTACCATGGCGCATGAATTCCTGCAAGCTTTTCAGGCGCTGGACGTACGTTTACGTAATTTCCAGAAATCTGCACTGGAAAGCTGGGTACAGGAATATCGTGGTGACTTGGGTATTGCCTTGACCGATGTGGTGGGGATGGATGCATTCCTGCGCGACTTTGATCTGTACTTTGCCAAGCTATTTGATGGCTTGCGTCATGATAGTGGCGACCCTTATGAATGGGGTGACAAGGCCTATGCGCATTATAAAAAGCTGAAAATAGACAGCAAAACCAAGATGCTGACTTTTAGTGATGGCCTGAATCTGGAAAAAGCCTGGAAATTGCATCAGTACTTTAAAGACCGTTTTCAGGTCAGTTTCGGCATTGGCACCAATCTGACCAATGATATGGGGCAAACCCCACTCAATATTGTGCTGAAACTGGTGGAATGTAACCGTCAGTCAGTAGCCAAAATCTCGGATAGTCCGGGCAAAACCATGACCGATAATGATACGTTCTTGGCCTATTTGCGTCAGGTTTTTGAGATCAATGAACCTGCTTAAGTCAGTTTGAAAAATTCATAATTTTTAAGAACCGTTTCTATATAGAGGCGGTTTTTTTATGCAAGCTTATTTAACACCAGGGTTTAGCTAAAATCTTGCTAATCATCTGCAAAGAAAGCACATCAGTGTAAAAACCAGCTGTGCTAAGATCAACAGGATTTGACCAATAATAGCCATGATAACGATGACCGCTGCAGCTTTTAATTTTGGCCTGCTGATTGAGGCAGAAGATTTAGTTCCCTATTTGGGCCATGAAAAACTTCGTATTGTCGACCTGAGCCGTGCCTCTGTGTATGAGCAGCTGCATATTCCGCATGCCTTGCATTTAAAGCCTAAACTTCTGGTGCGTCAGGAAGAAACGGCGATGGGACTGTTACCGGATACCGAAGGCTTGCAGGCTCTCATTGATTATCTGAATATTTCTCCTGAGCATCATGTGGTGGCTTATGATGATGAGGGCGGGGCATGGGCAGGGCGTTTGCTCTGGAACCTACATTGTCTGGGTTTTGAAAATACCAGTCTGTTGAATGGCGGGATTCATGCCTGGCTCGGTGCTGGTTTGCCGACTTCTTCCAGTCAGGAGCAGTTTGCACCAGTGAAGAACGTATTGCAGGTTAATCTCGAGCATCAGGCGAATTTTCAGATTGGCTATGATGAACTGCGCCAACAGGTTGAAAATCAACAAGTTCAAATTTGGGATTGCCGCACGCAAGATGAATATACTGGCCTACGTTTAGCGGCTCGACGCGGCGGTCACATTCCGGGAGCACGTCATTTTGAATGGAGTACTGCCCTTAATCGCGAAAATCATTTAAAATTACAGCCTTTACCACGTACTCAGCAGCGTCTGGAACAACTGGGCTTTGATTTGAATCAACCCGTTGTGGTGTACTGCCAGTCCCATCACCGCTCAGGTTTGGCCTATATTCTGGGTCGTTTACTGGGCTGGAAAATTCGAGCCTATGATGGTGCGTGGAGTGAATGGGGCAACCGCCTCGATAGTCCAATCGCTACAGGGGAGCTGCCATCTTGAGCATCACATCGCGTTTAAAACAACAGTTTTTTATTAAAGCTCAACGATTAGTACCGCAACATCGCTTGTCTCGGGTGGTGGGTAAAATTGCCGCCAGCGAAAACCCGATTATCAAAACTGCTGCAATTACTGCCTTTAAGGCGCAGTATGGTATTGATATGTCGATTGCTGAACAGGCCAATGCCCTGAAATTCAAATCATTTAATGAATTTTTTACCCGTGCCCTAAAAGAAGGTATCCGTGCAGTTGATCCAGATACTACGAGCATTGTTTCGCCTGCAGATGGTGCGATTTCCCAGCTGGGTAAAATTGAAAATGGCGATGTGTTTCAGGCCAAAGGCCAGAAATTTACCGTTGAAGCACTGATTGCTGATCCGCAACTGGCCGAGCCATTCAAAAACGGTGAATTTGCGACCGTATATTTGTCGCCACGTGATTATCATCGGGTGCATATGCCATTTGCTGGCACCTTGACTGAAACGTTATATGTACCGGGCGAGCTATTCTCGGTCAATCAGGTGACCGCAGAAAATATTCCGGGCCTGTTTGCACGCAATGAACGTATGGTCTGTCTGTTTGATACTGAAATCGGCCGTATGGCGGTGGTATTGGTCGGTGCGATGATTGTGGCGGGTATTGAAACCGTGGCAACCGGCAAAGTGAAGCCTTCAGGCCGGATCGAACTTAATCAGCATGATCTGTTCCTGGAAAAAGGGGCAGAACTGGGTCGTTTCTACCTCGGTTCAACAGCAGTGATTTTATTCGAAGAAAATAAAATGCAGTGGGATGCCGTATTCAAGGCCAATTCTTTGGTGAATATGGGTGAAGCGCTGGGGCATACAGTTTAAAGATTTTACCCTCCCTTTATTAAAGGGAGGTTGGAGGGATTAAATATTTTCTCGTTTAGAATAAATAAAAATCCCCCTCAGTCCCCTTTTAAAAAAGGGGGATTTCCTCTCCTTATAGGACATGAGCAGCACTGCTGCGCAAGGGAGAGGTTCAAAAAAAAGCGCCATCAGGCGCTTTTTTTATTTCTAGAAATTTACCGTTTCACGACGATGGAATCGATCCCGCTATTCTGCAAGGTTTGCTGTGCGATAATTGCAGCTTCTGCAGAATCATAAGGGCCTGAAACCACGCGATACCAGACTTTGCCATTTTCTACACTGCGTACCACATCGGCAGATAAACCATTGAGAATAATTTCGGCGCGGCGGGCATCGGCCTGATCTGGATCATCAAAGCTGCGAACTTGCAGAATATAACTGGCCGGAGCGGCAACGGGTGCTTCGCTGGCTTCTAAACCAGGCTCAGTTGTGGTCGCCTCAGGTGTAGCCACTTCAGGTCGAGGTGCTTCTACAATCACTACCGTATCCTGATTTTTGTTTTCAGGGACGGCCTGTTCAGGAATCGGCGTCACTTGCTGTTGTGGTAACAGGTCATAAAAACGATAATCTTTGTTGGTATCTTCTTCTTGGACAGATTCAGCACTTGTTTGAGTTTTCGGTTTAACCGGTTCCCATGGCTTCCAGAGCATCAGTGCCATCAAAAAACTTAACACGATTAAAATGATCACGAGTGTGCCGAGCCAGGTTGGAATAAGTGGCTTTTTAGGCTTATTCGGTCTTTCAGATACACCGCGTTGCGTTTTTCCAAACACTTGGGATTTTCCTCTTATTAATCGGGACATATAGAAAAGGCATAACAGCAGTTATGCCCCTACTATCACTTCATCCTATGTGATCAGGATACAAAAGTCATCCTCTAGATCACAAATCACACAGAATTTTAATTTATCTGTATCTTCAAGCACATAGCTAAAGTTACAAAATGTCTGCTCAGCAGATAAACGGCAATGTTTTGCTTACATGCTCACTTCGAGCATAGCTCTTGTCTTGCATCAATGTAAAAGCAGTGCTTTACATTTCTGCTTCGAGCCTAGCTCTCGCCTTGCGAGCATGCAAAACAGTGTTTTGCTTACATGCTCTCAGGAGCTGATACGCCAAGCAGTTCCAGACCGTTACGCAGTACCTGACGCACGTTCACTGATAACAATAAGCGTGCTTGGGTCAATTCAGCATCATCACCGAGTACTTTATTGTCGTTGTACCAGCCGTGGAATAATGCTGCCAGTTCTTTTAGGTAGTTACCAATTTGATGCGGTTCATAGCTGTTTGCAGCACGTACCAGAATTTCTGGGTAGGCAGCCAGCTTGGCCAGGATTTCAGTTTCAGCATCAAGTTCAAGCTTGGCCGCCAAATTACGTGCTGCTATAGCATCAAAGTTGACATTGGTAGAAGCTGCTTTTTCTAACATACGACAGATACGGGCATGTGCATACTGGATGTAATACACGGCGTTGTCCTTGCTTTGTGACACAGCAAGATCCAAGTCAAAATCAATGTGCTGTTCAGACTTACGCATTACGTAGTAAAAACGTGCAGCATCATTGCCGACTTCTTTACGCAGATCACGCAAGGTCACAAACTGGCCTGAACGGGATGACATTTGTACCATTTCGCCGCCACGCCAAAGACTTACGAACTGAACCAGAAGAACCGTTAATTTCTTCGAGTCATAGCCTAGCGCATCAATGGCCGCTTTTACACGTGCGATATAACCGTGGTGATCTGAACCCCAGATATCAATAATATCGGTATAGCCACGCTGTAACTTGTTCAGGTGGTAAGCGATGTCAGACGCGAAGTAAGTGGTCTGGCCATTACGGCGTTTCACCACACGGTCTTTTTCATCGCCGAATGCAGTGGATTTAAACCAGATGTTGCCATCCAGTTCATACAGGAAACCACGCTGATCTAAGGTCTGTAAGGCTTCTTCAATTTTGTCTGTCAATGATTCTTCGCTGAACCATTGATTGAAGGTTACACCAAACTCGCCCAGGTCATCTTTAATATCATCTAAGATAGCTTTAAGCGCGGCTTGCAAGAATACGCGGTAGCCTGTGCCAATTAACGCTTGTGAGTTAAAGATCAAACCATCGATGTGTTTTTCTTTATCGCCAGACAATACGACTTTATTACCATCTGCATCTAACTCAGCTGCAAACTGTACATCTTCAGGCACGTTTTTATACACGTCAGCCACAGGACGTACATAGGCGTCGCCATCCTGATCAATAATGCTTTGCGCGATTTCTTTAACGTAGTCACCTTGGTAGGCATTTTTCGGGAACACCAGTTCCTGACCCGTTAATTCTAAGTAGCGCAGATAAGTCGAAGTCGCCAGAATGTCCATTTGACGGCCAGCATCATTGACATAGTATTCGCGGTCGACTTTAGCACCAGTCGCTTCAAGCAAATTCGCAACCGTCATACCATACGCGGCACCACGACCATGACCTACGTGCAGGCTAGAGGTCGGGTTGGCAGACACGAATTCAACCTGGATACGTTTATCCGCATTGACCTGGGTACGACCATAAGTCGCCTGTTGTGCCTGAATTTGATCAAGGACTGCAAAGCGCTGGTCAGCATTCAGGAAGAAGTTAATAAAACCAGGACCGGCAATTTCTGCCTTGCTGATATCCGCCACTTCAGGCAGGGCAGCAAGAATTTTTTCCGCTAAATCACGTGGCTTCATACCCGCAGCTTTCGACGCGATCATGGCAATATTCGACGCAAAGTCACCATGGCTTCGGTCTTTGGTACGCGTCAAATTACTTGTATTGTTCCAGTCAGATGGGAGTACGCCTTGTGCCTGTAAAGTGTGCACTGCATGATCGAGAGCTGCTTGTATTGCCGTATTCATAATCAGTCGAAAATAGAGATCGCAGAAAAACAGCAAATATAGCAAATTTCAGGCTGTTTAGGTAAAAGCATTTCTAGGGAATAAAAAGTAGAGGATCACTTCGTCAGAAGTTTTTGACTAAAGAAAGGGAAAATCAACGGATTAATCCCGTGAAAATAACACCAGTTTTCAGCTCAACATTTCAGATGAAAAAAACAATGCTTCACCCTACAGAATTTGGCTTATATTAGTCATCTGAAAACAGTAAAAAGAGCATGTCGTGGCTGCATCACAACGTCCGACCATTATCGGTCATATTCCTAAACTCCCTGCAAAATGGGCATTGATTATTGTGCCTTTTATCCTGTCCTGCCTGATGAGTGGCATTATTTCCATGATCAATATGCTGCGTAATCTTGGCTGGATTGATGGATTTATGGCACTCTGGTTTCATAACTGGATGATTTCCTGGGCGATTGCTTTTCCGATTGTGGTGACCTTATTGCCATTCGTACGCAAATTCACTGGGCTGTTGGTCGATATGTCCGGACCTCAGCCACCCAAATGATCATTTTTTAAATCTTAAATTTGATCTGGCTGGAGTCAATTCTTGAGCATTTTAAAAGTCGGGCTATATGGGGCGAATAGCATCATTTTTAAATTAAATGCTCCACCGCCGCCCGGATGATCCCGAGCACCAGACCGATACAGGCACCGACCACGACCCCATTGACCCGGATCATATGCAGGTCGCCGCCGACTTCATTTTCAATCTTGTCGATCATCTCGCTTGAATCCCATTCGTGAATGCGCTCGCTGATAAAGCGAATCACTTTTTCACTGTACTGGTCACTCAGGTCAACCGCGATAGAGCTCAAACGTTTATTCAGCAGCTCACGAACCGAAGCATTCGAGATGATATTTTCTCCGACCTGTTGAATGGCAATTCTGAGATTTTCCGCAATACCCGAATCAGGTTTTTGCAAGTCTGCCTTGATTGCATCACATAAAATCACCACGGCACCGCTGATAAAATTCAGTACCTGTGGACTATCCAGTAAGGCATCTTTGGTTTCATTCAGACGCTGGCTGGCTTCACTGTCATTATCTGCCAGCTGCAACATCCAGCTATGTCCCATGCTCTCAATTTTAAGTCGCCACGGATGATCTGGATCGGCCAGCATGGCTTCAACGCGCCCGATCACGGAATCAATACTGCGTTGCTGCACGTCAATCCCGATCCAGCTGGCGCCTTTGGCCAGTTTCCACACGCCCATTTCCTTAAACAGGTTACGGGTCAGCTCGCGGGTTTGTTCCGGATGCGAGGTCATCCAGGCATGCACCACATCCAGTCCGCGCTGTAGCACATCCTGATGGAAATCATTGTCCAGAACGGCATGCAGCATTTCGCTGGCCAGAGTATTGATCTGGGTATTTTTGACCCATTGCACGCTGTTGCTTTGGATAAAGCCGGCAATCTGTTCCTGTCCGACAAATTCAAAGATTTTAGGAACCGTTTGCTGAATGACCTGAGTCACTTGGGCATTATTTTGTGGATTGGCCAGCCAGCGTCCTGCAGCCAGACTCAGGTCGGTACTGTCCAGACTGCGTTGTACAATTTGCGGAGAAAGAAAATTTTCCTGCACAAAACGGCCCATCGACTCTGCAATACGAGCCTTATTACGTGGAATGATTTCGGTATGGTCGCGTAAAAACTTGGGAATGGGCAATCTGCCAAAAGGGTTACGAAACAGCACGGTAATCGCATACCAGTCCGCCAGTCCACCGACCACACCCGCTTCTGCCGAGAGCATCAGAATATGAATGAGCCAGACATATTCAGGTAGCAGTTTGGCTGCCACCATCAGTGCCAACCAGGTCAGTACGGCGACCACCAGGGCGATGGTCGCGAAACGTTTACTGCGTTGTAAGCTCGGGGAGATACTCTCTGTCTGCATAGATCATCCTGTCAGGAGGGATTGGCCGGTTGCGGTTGCAGCACTGCACCGGATGGACTTAAACCATATTTAGCCCCAAGTGACTGTAAAATCAAGCGGGCATCAAAGGCATCTTGAGGCGCCTGATTGGCTTTGAAGCATTCAATGGTATAAGCCACCTGGGCAGGATCCAGAGTCACGGTATAAGGACGGTCATAGAATGGGTCTGGCCAGAATCCCGGATATCGGCGGTAATACCCGTAAGGATAAAAGCTTGGCGCCGGATAGACGATGGCTTGCCGTGGAGGTTGCTGGGTGCGGTTACTTGGATCATTCAGTACTCTGAAGAATTGAAAACCATTTTGTACGGTAGTCTGTGCGGCTTTGAGCAGGGTAATTTCTTCAGCTGTGCCAAAGCTCATATTGGGACGGGCCTGAAAGCTGATACGGTAAGTGTTGCTGTTGAGGGGAGTGGTACTGTAGCGACCTAACTGATCAAATGTTAAGGGCTTTGAGGGTGTGGTTGCACAGCCAGTCAGGCTGATGGCAGCAATCATACTCAATCCCAGTAGCATGTTTTTCATGTTCGATCTCCTGATGCAATGATCCAGTTCAGACAGCCGGTCTTAAAAAATCTTAAAAACTGCTATCGGGTTGGGTCAGGAAAGTAAGTTCTTCATCGGTCGATTCACGACCCAGAATCTGGTTTCGGTGCGGATAACGTCCAAAGCGGTCAATAATAACTTTATGCTTTTTCTCAAATTCCAGATTGGTCGGATTGCCCAGACGCTGAAACAGTTTTAAGGCGAATTCATGAATTAGTTTGGATTCGCTGTGCATAAATGGCATATACAGAAAGGCACGTTGTTCTGGACTGAGCTGTTGATCCAGGTTCAGGCTGATGGCTTCCTGAGCCAAGGCCAGTGCCAGACTGTCTTGGGCAAAAGCTTGGGGAGAATCACGGAATAAATTTCGTGAAAATTGATCTAGCACAATAATTTCGGCCAGCCGACCTTCTGCTGTTTTACGCCAGCCCCAAAGTTCAGCCTGGGCTGCCTGCTGATGGGTGCTCATGAACTGCTGCGCAATACTTTGGTCGAATTCATGACTTTGGCTAAACCATAAGGGCTGGCTGTCCGCATGAAACCAAAAGTCTAAAATATCTTGATAATTCATAATATTTACAATTCATTAGCATCTATTTGTTAATAAAATCACAAATTTTCCATGTCTTATAGAGGAAGTTTGTGTTAAAAATTTGCCAAATTAAAAATCAATGGTTTGCCTGAAAACTAGGCAGCCTGTCATATGCCGGCACGAAATCACGTTATACTGATTAAACCGATGATTTTAATTTAATAATTTAGCCCCCTTAAGCGAGATTGTAATGAGTCAACCTGAATCGACTTCCCAAAATGTATTACCGACCTGGGTCGAGTCGTCACTCATCAAAGGCATGCTGCGTGGTATCGAGCGTGAAAGCTTGCGTATGCAAAGTGATGGTTTCCTGTCACAGGCAGCGCATCCTCGTGCCTTGGGTTCAGCCTTGACTCATCCACATATCACCACGGACTATTCTGAAGCGTTGATGGAGTTTATTACTCCGCCACAGGACAGTATTAAAAAAGCGCTGGACTATCTCAGCGATATTCATGCGATTGTGCATCGTCATCTGGAAAATGATGAAAAGCTCTGGCCTTTGTCGATGCCGTGTATGCTGGACAGCCGCGATGACAGTATTCCGCTGGCACAGTATGGCAGCTCGAATATCGGTTTATTTAAAACCTTGTATCGTCATGGTCTAGGTGTGCGTTATGGCCGCCGTATGCAGACGATTTCAGGTGTGCATTACAACCTGTCTTTCCCGGATCATCTGTTCGAGGCCTTGCAACAGCAGGAACAGGACGAGGCGCTGCAAGCATTGAGCTTGCAGGATTATCGCAGTCATCGCTATATGGGCCTGATCCGTAACTTTATTCGTCTGACCCCACTGGTGATGTTCCTGATCGGGGCCAGTCCGGCGGTCTGCCAGTGCTTTATGACTGGCCGTGATCATTTCTTGCTGCCATTGGTCAAAGGCACCTTGTATTCGCCTTATGCGACTGCGCTACGTATGGGACGTTTTGGCTATCAAAACTCTGCACAGAAACAGCTCGGTATTCACTACAATAATTTGCAGGACTATCTGGACGGACTGCAAAAAGCGGTCAAAACGCCCTATAAACCGTTTAGTCGTTTGGGATTAGATGATTCCAATGGCCAGCCGATCCAGATCAATGATCATGTGCTGCAAATCGAAAATGAATATTACAGCTTAGTGCGCCCGAAACAGGTGCCGCTTGCAGGTGAAACGCCGTCACAGGCACTGGAAAATCGTGGGATTGCCTATGTCGAGCTGCGTGCAGTCGATGTCAATCCATACAGCCCGATTGGCATTAATGAAGATACGGCCGGCTTCCTCGAAGTCGTAGCCTTGTACTGTTTATTGCAGGACAGTCCGGCGCTCCTCAGCAATGAACAGGATATTATTGAACAGAATCAGGCCGAAGTAGTGAACCGTGGTCGTGCGCCAAATGCCGCAATTATGGAAAATGGCCAGTCTTATCCGATTGAAGACTGGTGTGCCATGCATTTGCAACGCATGCACCCCTTGGCCAAGCTGTTAAATTCGGCCTATGACAGTACTCTCTATACCGATGCATTAAAAACCATGATGATCCGGGTCGATGAAGTGGATGCCACCTTGTCTGCCTTGGTGGTGGGTGATACACGTGAACAGGGCGGTATGTGGCATTTTGGCCAACATCTGGCCCAGCAACATAGCAGTGTCTATGAGGAACATCAGCTCAGTCCGGAAACACTGGCTTATTTTGAAGAAATGTCACAAAAGTCATTGCAGCAGCAACAGCAACTCGAGCAAGATAGCAGCGTCAGTTTTGCTGATTATTTAGCCCAATATCGATAAAAAATAAGAGGATTCACCATGCAATGGGGTTATCGCTTCGTGAGTGGTATGTTGTTTCTGGCTGCTGTCATCGGCATGGCATTTGCCTTATATCTTGAGCATGTACAAGGTCTGGCGCCTTGTCCGCTCTGTGTGTTTCAGCGTGTTGGATTAATCGGACTCGGGATCATCTCACTGATCGCATTCCTGCATAATCCCGCATCTAATCTCATGAAGCGGCTGTATGCCTTGCTGGGTTCGCTCAGTATTTTGTGGTCTGTGGGCGTGGCTGCGCGTCATGTCTGGTTACAGAACCTGCCACCGGATCAGGTGCCGAGCTGTGGTCCCGGTCTGGAATACTGGCTGGAAACCCTGCCGATGCAGTCTGTACTGCAACAGGTGCTGAATGGTTCGGGTGAATGTGCTGCGATTGACTGGACTTTCTTGGGTCAATCCTTACCTGTCTGGTCTTTGATCTTCTTTAGTATTTTATTGCTGGTCAGTTTATGGCAACTGCTGCGTAAATATAAAAAGGCACCGGTTAAACGACTCAGAGATAAATATTAATTCCGTATTTAATAAAAAAGCCCTCAATTGAGGGCTTTTTTATTTTGCTTGAGTTTAGGTCAGGGCAATGCCTTCCAGACTGTCCAGATCCATCACATATTCATGAATCTGATCAAAGGCTTCATCTTCTACACTTGGATAGAACCAGCGCGCCACCTGCTCGGCCACCAGCGGATGATACTGAATTTCAAAATGGTTCAGGCCATAGAAAATCGCCTTGTTTGCATCCGGGACTTTGAGCTGAAAGCGCGGATTGGGATGCTCGCCCAAAGCACTTTTAATACTGACCAGATAATCGCCAATCACATGCAAGGTCTTGTTCTTGCGGTTTTCAAACTCGATGGTGCCGGCAACCAGGTAGGTGTCGATATGAGAGGGAATCGGGGCAGGTTTACGGTGATCATCCATAAAGCCGATCCGAAGTGGATTATGCTCCCAGTCATCATCCCGGACGCTGCCATGGCGCAAATCCAGAATACCGTTACTGCGAATATTGACCAGATGGCCAAGCAGCCGGATCAGTGGAAAATGTCCAAGTTTGTCCTGCAAGCTAAAGCCAAAACGTTCCAGTACTGCACCATGATGCGGTGAGCCCAGACAAACCAGATTTTCCACCATATTGACCCAGCTATAGACATTCTGCTTGCCATAAAACAGCGCACTACGAGAGACCAGACCACCCATGCTATGCCCGATCAGGTCAATACTGGT
The DNA here is from genome assembly GCF_024129855.1 of Acinetobacter lwoffii. GTDB lineage: Bacteria > Pseudomonadota > Gammaproteobacteria > Pseudomonadales > Moraxellaceae > Acinetobacter > Acinetobacter lwoffii_L. The sequence continues at coordinate 25,028 of NZ_JAMXXC010000012.1, read as the reverse complement.
AATTCTAGGATTGCGAACAACCAGATCCTGTAAGGTATTCGCCAGACTGCGACCATTGGCAGAAATCCGGCGTCCAGTATTGTAATTCAGGTAGAGCATGGTATTGCGGTCGCGCTGCGCCAGTAATTTTGCCCCAATGCCTTCATATTTGCGATTTGACCAGTCTAAATGGTTCATGCATAAGCCATGTACAAACAAAGTGATACGACCGCTTAGCTCACCTTTTTGCAGCGAGCCATAATGGTCATAGATCACCATCGGCAGGGCTAGAGGGTTTTGATATTTCAGCAGATAATCCCCGATAATGCCATTTAAGACACTGACCAGAAAATGCAAGGAAGGTGTCAGCGGTTTATTGTGCAGTTTAGGAAAGCGTTCAATAATCTGGCGCAAAGCAGGGGCAATCAGGGTATTGCCATAATGAAACAGCATGTCATAAGACATCTGATAGAGCCGCACGATTGAAGGAATATTCTGAATCTTTTCTGAATTATTTTCACTTAAACCGAAAATACTCATTAAGATTTCGCGTTGAATACTCTTGACCAGTTCCTGGATCACATCGTTAAAGCGCATAGTCACCAGCTGCGCCAGACCTTCCAGTACATCGGCCTGACTCGGCGGGGTCCGATCCCATCGACAATAGGTTTCATGTAACGGTGTCAAACTTGGCATCTGATCCTGTCCTTTCAATGAGCCGCATGTGGTGCCATCTTTCTTTTTAAAGAACTTCGCGGTATAAATTCTTTTTCTTGTTGAGTTTCCTGATTTTGAGGGCCTCAGCTTAAAATAACGAGAATGAGAGAAGATTTTGAGCTTTTTTGTCAGACAATTTAAGCAATTAACTGGTCTTATAACGTAGTGTACTTCACATTATTTAAATTAAATTTTGATGATTGATGGGTTTTTTGTTGGTAGTTCATGAATATCATTTATTTGCATGGTTTTAAGAGTAATTCGAACTCGATCAAGGGGAAATTGCTGCAACATTACTGTGCAAAGTATCCTGAAATTCAGGTACATTTACCCGATTTAAACATGTCACCGAAGGCTGCCATTGCGTATGTTTCTGGCCTGATTGAATCGATGCATGATGTGGCGTTACTGGGCAGCAGTCTCGGCGGATTTTATGCGACACATCTGGTCGCACAGCATGCTGTGCCTGCTGTACTGATCAATCCGGCAATGCGACCATGGCAACTGTTTCGTGAACTATTTGATGAGCAACTGCCTTATCAGGTTCATCCGAAATGGTGTCTGGATGAAGCAGATCTGGTACAACTCCAGCAATTGGCCCTGCCTGTTGCACAAGATGCAGACAAAATACTGGTTCTGCTGCAACAAGGCGATGAAGTTTTGGATTATCGTGAAGCACATCGTTATTATAGTGCTGCGCATCCCCCTGCAATACTGATGACTGAAGCGCATGGCAGTCACGGGATGGATGATTTTGCGGAAAAAATTCCGTTCGTCTTACAGTTTTTATTGGACTGCATAAAAAAGGAAACCGAATAACGTGTCTCAATATACGGCTCAATCTCTTGAAGTTTTATCTGGTCTGGATCCGGTCCGTCGTCGTCCGGGCATGTATACCGATACTTCTCGTCCCAACCATTTGGCACAGGAAGTGATTGATAATGCTGTCGATGAGGCACTGGCAGGACATGCCAACAAGATTACCGTCACGGTCTATAAAGATGGTTCTTTATCAGTCGAAGACAATGGCCGTGGGATGCCGGTGGATATTCACCCTGAATACGGCCAGAGCGGTATTGAAATTATCATGACCAAACTGCATGCCGGCGGTAAGTTCAGCACCGATAACTACCAGTTTTCCGGTGGTTTGCATGGCGTTGGGATTTCAGTGGTCAATGCGCTTTCGACCCGGGTAGAGGTTGAAGTTCAGCGTCAGGGCAATCTGTATAAAATGGCCTTTGAAAATGGCGAACCGGTTGCACCGCTTGAAGTGCTGGCAGGTAAGGCACCGAAACGGGTATCAGGAACTACGGTACAATTCTGGCCTGAAGCCAAATATTTTGATTCGCCTAAATTTGCCTTAAAAGCGTTAAAACATAATCTCAAAGCCAAAGCTGTTTTGGCGGCGGGTTTACAGATCAATTATGTTGATCAGATCAATGATGAAAAGATTACCTGGCAGTTTGAAAATGGTCTGGTCGACTATTTGATGGACGAGCTGGAAGACCGTGAAATTATTCCGGCACCGGCTTTTGTTGCCACAGGTGACGCAGAGCGCGCCAGCGCAGAATTTGCGATTTGCTGGAATGTCGAAGGCGGAGAAAGCGTCCAGGAATCTTATGTCAACCTGATTCCAACCGCACAAGGTGGAACCCATGTGAATGGTCTGCGTTCAGGTGTCACCGATGCGATGCGCGAGTTCTGTGAACTGCGGAATTTGCTGCCGCGGAATATGAAACTCTCTGCCGAAGATGTCTGGGACGGCGTCAACTATATCCTGTCGCTGAAATTCCAGGAGCCACAGTTCTCAGGTCAGACTAAAGAACGTCTGTCGAGCCGTGAAGCAGCAGGGATTGTGCAGAATATTGCCAAAGATGCCTTTGCACTGTGGTTGAACCAGAATTCTGACATCGCCATGCAACTGGCAGAAATGGCCATTTCTAAAGCCGGTCGCCGTTTAAAAGCTGCGAAAAAAGTGGAACGTAAAAAGATTGTGGCAGGTCCAACCTTGCCGGGTAAATTGTCTGACTGTGTAGGCCATGATCTGGATCAGTCAGAACTGTTTATTGTGGAAGGGGATTCTGCGGGTGGTTCGGCCAAGCAGGCGCGTGATAAGAACTTCCAGGCGATTATGCCAATTCGTGGCAAGATCCTGAATACTTGGGAAGTCTCTTCTGATGAAGTATTAGCATCTCAGGAAGTACACAACATCGCGATTGCGATTGGCGTTGATCCGGGTTCGGATGATTTATCGGAGCTGCGTTATGGCAAGATCTGTATTCTGGCCGATGCCGACTCGGATGGTCTGCATATTGCCACTTTGCTGTGTGCCTTGTTTGTAAAGCATTTTCCTACACTGGTAGAAGAGGGGCATTTGTATGTCGCAATGCCGCCATTATTCCGTATTGATGACAATAAAGATGTGCACTACGCTTTGGATGAAGATGAGCTGAATAGCATTCTGAAAAAATGCAAAACCAAGAATCCGCAAATTACCCGATTCAAGGGTCTGGGCGAGATGAATGCCAGCCAGTTACGTGAAACTACACTTGATCCGAACACGCGCCGTCTGGTGCAACTGGATCTGGATGATGCTCATCATACTGCAGGTCTACTGGATAAACTTTTGGCGAAAAAGCGTGCCAGTGACCGTAAAGACTGGTTGGAGCAAAAAGGTAATCTGGCAGATTTGGTGGTTTAAACTATCGAATTTGAGTAATCAAAAAATCCCGCAAGCGCGGGATTTTTTGTTTTAAAACAGTGCAAAAAATATTCAATGAGCTGCACTTTTTTTGTACATGCTCTTCCGTTTTAGTTTGATCATATTTTCATTGGTCTTTACCAAAGCTATTTAAGGATGGATTGGGGTTCAGTATTTAAATAGACCATAATTTATTTTTGGTATTACTAAATCTATGATTAATAATATAAATAATTAGATCAGTTAAAGTAATTTTTTTATTTTTTGAAGCCTTGGCACAGAAATTGAATCACTCCACGCAGATGTAAAATAAGACAAGCATGAAACATGCACCATTATAAAGTTTGGAGAAGATCTGATGTTCCAACGCAATTTATTTTCAAAAAGTATTTTAGCCGCAACCATGGCAGGGGCTGTTGCATTAACGGGATGTTCAAAATCTGCTGAAAAAGCAGAAGCCCCGGCCGCAGAAAGCAAAGTCGCAGACAGCGGCGACACGATTAAAGTCGGGATCCTGCATTCATTGTCCGGCACCATGGCAATTTCTGAGACCTCACTGAAAGATACGGCCTTAATGGCGATTAAGGAAATCAATGATAATGGTGGGGTACTGGGTAAAAAACTGGAACCTGTGGTGGTCGATCCAGCATCTGACTGGCCACTGTTTGCAGAGCAAGCACGTCAGCTGATTACCCAAGACAAAGTCGCGGTAATTTTCGGTGCATGGACGTCGGTGTCACGTAAATCGGTATTGCCAGTGGTTGAAGAGCTGAATGGCTTATTGTTCTATCCTGTACAGTACGAAGGCCAGGAACAATCCAAAAATATTTTTTATACCGGTGCCGCGCCTAACCAGCAAGCCATTCCAGCCGTGGAATACTTGATGAGTGAAGAGGGCGGTAAAGCGGAGCGTTTTGTTCTGCTCGGTACAGACTATGTGTATCCACGTACAACCAACCAGATTTTACGTGCTTTCTTAAAGTCTAAAGGTATTGCCGATGCGGACATCATGGAAGAGTACACGCCATTTGGTCATAGCAACTATCAAACCATTGTTGGCAATGTGAAAAAATTCGCAGCTGGTAAAAAGACTGCGGTGATCTCGACCATCAATGGCGACTCGAATGTGCCGTTCTATCGTGAATTGGGTAATCAGGGCATTAAAGCCTCTGATATTCCCGTCATGGCGTTCTCGGTGGGTGAAGAAGAACTGCGTGGTATTGACACCAAGCCATTGGTCGGTCATTTGGCGTCATGGAACTATTTCATGTCAGTGAAGAATCCGGTCAATACAGAATTTACCAACAAAATGAAGCAGTATGCAGTGGAATTCAAACTGCCGAATGCAGACAAGCTCGTGACCAATGACCCAATGGAAGCAACTTATGTCGGGATTAACATGTGGAAGCAAGCCGTTGAAAAAGCAGGTTCTACAGAGGTCGATAAAGTCCGTGAAGCGATGGCAGGTCAGGAATTCAAAGCCCCATCCGGCTATACCTTAAAAATGGATGCGACGAATCACCACTTACACAAGCCAGTCATGATTGGTCAGATTCGTGGCGATGGACAGTTTGATGTGGTCTATAAAACGCCACAAGCCATCCAGGCACAGCCTTGGAGCCCGTACATTCCGAAATAACAGCTATCTTTTGCCTGCCACAGCCGTGGCAGGTGTCCTCTGATTTTTTTCTTACTCTCCACGGAAAATTTCCAATGGAATAGGGGTGAATATAATGAATATTCGCGTGAATATCGCCGCTATTTTTCTGGTATTTGTACAGGTTATTTGTGTGCAACTGGTATCAGCAGAACAATCCTCAAATAGCACTGCATTGACTGCAGCAATACAACAAGATGCAATCCAGCAATTTGTGCAAGGTGATTTTGCCCAGCGCCGTGCTTTACTGAAGCAATGGCCGGGCAGTATTGAGCAGTTAGATCAGCTTGCAGAATATGTTGAAAACGAGCAGCTTTATAGTGGGGCTAATGGTCAAACCTATATTTTAGAATCGGACGAAAAATTACTCAGCTATCCGAGTCTAGGCATCGTTGCAGATTGGCCGAGTGACTTATCACAAGTGACTTTGGTGAATACCTTGCGTAAAGCGCTCAACTTTGGTTTGGCACAAAGAAAACTCAAATCTGAAGATGCTTCCGAGCGTTTAGAAGCGATTGATATTTATGAAAGCAACTTGGCAGAGCTGAATGTTGCTCACATCAATGCCCTGTATTTGAACGAACAAAATAACAAAGTCAAAGCCCGTTTGGCCCAGCTTAAAGCGCGTCTGGATTATCAAGATGCAGATGTCTTAGTTAAAATTCAAGCGGCGAAAGCCTTGCAAGACTCCAATCGTCCCGATGTCTTGGCGATGATCGACAATGAGCTGACACAGCCGAATATCCATTCTGAGCTGAAAGCGGCTTTGCTTGAAGCGAAAAGCAGTATTAAAACCCGGATTCAAGCCAGTGAATGGACTGGGCATTTATTTTCAGGGCTGAGTACTGCGAGTATTTTACTGCTTGCAGCACTCGGTTTAGCCATTACTTATGGTTTGCTCGGTGTCATCAATATGGCGCATGGTGAGCTCATTATGATTGGCGCCTATACTACTTATGTGGTGCAAAGTCTGTTTAAAAGCTATTTGGGTAGCTATGTCGAGTGGTACTTAATCGCCGCGATTCCTGCGGCATTCTTGGTGAGTGGACTGATCGGTATGTTGATTGAACGTACCGTGATTCGTCCATTATACGGTCGTCAACTTGAAACCTTGCTTGCAACCTTTGGGGTCAGCCTGATTTTGATGCAATTGGTACGCATGACTTTTGGTGCGCAAAATGTCGAAGTGTCGAATATTTCGTGGCTATCAGGCGGGATCTCGATTACTCCAAGCTTGATGCTGCCCTATAACCGTATTGCGATTATTGTCTTTACCATTGCAGTGCTTTTGTTGTTGGTTTACCTACTGAATAAAACCCGTTTTGGTCTCTTCGTTCGTGCGGTGACACAAAACCGTCAAATGGCGCGAGCAGTCGGTATTCGTTCTAGTCGTATCGATATGATGGCCTTTGGTTTAGGTTCAGGTCTTGCAGGGTTAGCCGGATGTGCTTTGGCACAAGTGGGTAACGTCGGGCCGGATTTAGGGCAAAACTACATTATTGATGCCTTCTTGGTGGTGGTTGTCGGTGGTGTAGGTCAGGTGTGGGGTGCAGTCCTTGCAGCGCTTGGTCTGGGTATTAGCGGTACCACCTTGGAAATTGGCATTGGTGCAGTACTGGCAAAAATTGTTCTCTTGGTGCTTGTGATTTTGTTTATTCAAAAACGTCCACAAGGTTTGTTTGCCATCAAAGGCCGTTTTGTGGAGTAAGCACATGAAGATTACACAATTACTTTCAGACAAACCGCATAGTGGCATTGCGATTGCCGTGTGCTTTGCCATTTTATTGGCATTGCCATGGCTACATTTATTACCTGCCGATTCAATCCTGCATTTATCTGCTTATTGGGTCACCTTGATTGGCAAAATCATGTGCTTGGCCTTGGTCGCTTTGGCACTGGATTTAGTCTGGGGCTATGCCGGCATTTTAAGTTTGGGGCATGGTTTGTACTTTGCCCTTGGCGGTTATGCCTTTGGCATGTACCTGATGCGCCAGTCTGCAGGGGATGGTATTCCTGACTTTATGCGCTTTCTGAGTTGGACGGAAGTGCCATGGTTTTGGGTGGGGACTGAATACTTCCTTTGGTCACTTGCCCTTGTGGTGTTAGTACCGGGCATCATTGCCTTTATTTTTGGCTTCTTTGCCTTCCGTTCCAAAATTAAAGGCGTGTATTTCTCGATTATTACCCAAGCTATGACTTTTGCTGCTGCATTACTTTTCTTCCGTAATGAAACCGGCTTTGGTGGCAACAACGGCTTTACCGGTTTTAAAACCATTTTAGGCCTGGACATTACCTCGGCATCGATGCGGGCAAGTTTGTGCTTTATCACCGCTTTGGTATTGTTGCTGTGCTTTATTGGTTTACGTCATTTAATGAATAAACCTTATGGCCGTGTACTCGGTGCAATTCGTGACAGCGAAAACCGTCTGCAATATTTGGGCTACCGTACCTTGTGGTACAAGCTCTCGGCATGGGTGCTATCTGCGGTGATTGCAGGCATTGCAGGGGCACTGTATGTGCCACAAGCCGGCATTATTAACCCAAGTGAAATGAACCCGGTGAACTCGATTGAAATGGCAGTCTGGGTGGCAGCGGGTGGACGTGGCACGCTGATTGGTCCATTGATTGGGGCAGGCTTAATCAATGGAGTAAAAACCTATTTTACTTCGGCTTATCCTGAAGCATGGCTGTTGATTTTGGGTACGTTATTTATTGTAGTGACCATCTTCCTGCCAAAAGGCATTATTGGTCTGTTTGACCGTTTTAAAAAGGAGCGTAGCGAATGAGCGAGATCCTGCAACCGCATGGTGGTCATGCTTCTGAAGGCTATGGTCGCCCAAAAGAACAAGGCGCGGACTTTACCCATGGCATTGCATTGTATCTGGAAAAAGTCAGTGTCTGGTTTGATGCCTTTCGTGCCCTAAATGATTTATCGCTGTATATCGAAGAAGGGGAATTACGCTGCATCATTGGACCGAACGGGGCGGGGAAAACCACCCTCATGGATGTGATTACCGGAAAAACCCGTCCAACTGAAGGCGCTGCATTTTTCGGGCAAAACTATGACCTAGCCAAAATGAGTACCGAGCAAATTGCTGAAGCAGGCATTGGACGTAAATTCCAAAAACCGACGGTGTTTGAAAATTTCAGCGTCATGGAAAATCTGCTTCTAGCAGCACCCAAAGACAAGCGCGTGAAAAAGAGTTTCTTTAGCAAACTCGATCCCGATGCCCAAAATGCCCTGGATGAATCACTTGCGCAAATTCGTCTGCAAGAGTTCATTAATAAACCTGCTGGCTTGCTGTCGCATGGTCAAAAGCAATGGTTAGAAATCGGCATGTTGTTGATGCAACGTCCAAAACTGATTTTACTGGATGAACCTGTAGCAGGCATGACCGATGCCGAAACCGAGCGCACGGCGGAGCTGTGTTTAGAACTCAAGAAAAATCACACCCTCGTTGTGGTTGAGCATGACATGAGCTTTATCGATACTATTAGTGAAAAAGTCACGGTATTGGCACAAGGCGCAATTTTAGCAGAAGGCACATTGGCAGAAGTACAAGCCAATGAAGATGTCATTGAAAAGTATTTAGGGCGTTAAGGAGCTTGCGATGTTAGAAGTCAAAGACGTCAATCAATTTTATGGTGGCAGTCATATTTTACGTGATGTGTCGTTGACTGCACCTGTGGGTGAATGTTCGGTGGTGCTTGGACGCAATGGGGTGGGGAAAACCACGCTCCTTAAATGTCTGATGGGTATTTTACCGATTAAATCCGGACAGATTTTGCTGGATGGTAAAGACATATCCAAGCTCGGTCCTGAACAGCGTGTACGTGAAGGTTTGGCTTATGTGCCACAAGGTCGAGATATTTTTTCAACGCTGACGGTGGAGGAAAACATTCTCATTGGTATGGCGAAATTTAAAGGAGCAAAGACACGCAAAGTGCCTGAGCATTTGTATGAAATTTTCCCTGTCTTGGAGGAAATGAAGCACCGCCGTGGCGGAGATTTGTCCGGTGGGCAGCAGCAGCAGCTTGCCATTGCACGTGCACTTGCTTCTGAACCGCGTGTGCTGATTTTGGATGAACCGACTGAAGGTATTCAGCCGTCAATCATTAAAGATATTGGTCGGGTCATTCGTAAACTGGCAGATGGGGGTGAGATGGCGATTGTGTTGGTAGAGCAATTCTATGATTTTGCTGAAGAACTTGCTGATGCTTATACCGTGATGGCACGTGGGCAGGTTGTAGCGCAAGGTGTGGGCAGTGAAATGCCTGAGAAAGGTATTCGGGAGTTGGTGGCGATTTAAGGCTTTTAGCTCCTTCTCCTATGGGAGAAGGCGGGGGATGAGGGTTTATCTTTATTTACCTCTCCCTAATCCTCTCCTAGAAGGAGAGGGAAAAAGCCTCCCTAAGCAAGATATAAGCACTGCTTTATATCGAAGCGTAAGAAAGGGAGGTTTGGAGGGATTAAATTTTAAATCTCCTCTTACGAAGCAGAGCTTCTCATCTCTTAAAGAGAGGGGAATTTTCTTTTTTGAATAATGGAGGGATTAGATCTCCGTATTTTCATTCCATAAAAAATAGCCGCCGTACTGACTTGGACGGTATTCACCACCGATGGATTTGCCTTGGTCAGTTAAAAAATGTTTACCCGTGTCATTCAGCTTTAAAAAGCCTTTATCCACTAACTTTTCAAGTAAATCTGCTGTTTTAATTTTATATTTGGCAGCCAGTTTGGAGGTGGTCAATTTACTAAAGGCATTAGCTTCTTCATCAGTTTGACCTAAATCCTCAGTGTTCGGATTAGCTTTGACTTCATCTAAGCTGATCCGGACTTCTTCGCTAATCCGAATAATACGCTGCGCTTCTTCATACGCATCTTTAAAAACCTCATCATCTTCATACTTACGAACTGAAATGCCCATTTCATTGTTATTGACCTGGCTAAATTCATATAAATTCAAACTCGAAATAATACATTCCGATTCATTGAGATAGCACTTTGCATGCAGGTTTTTGCAGAAACTCAAACGCACATAGTCCAGTTTTTGAATCCATTTGATTTCTTCAGGATGCAAATCACTTTTGCCATAGACAATCCGAACATCAATTTTTAACCGGTCTTTGTCTTCTAATAATTCTTTAATACGGTCATTGAGACGTAAATACGGACTGATTAAAATTAGACGTTCTTTGGCATTTTTAATGAGTTCTTCTAAGAAAAAATTGGTTGCACTGGTATTTAGAAATTTAGCCATATTTTCCCTGTAATATTTTGAATATTATGTTTGTTATAGGGGAATAAGATATCGCTGAATCAGCAATCACTCAACCTTTAAATACATGCCATCCGCTGAGACATTATGGCCAAAACCGCAAGACATTGGATTGTTGCTATTCACCACAATCTGTTGTCCAATTTGAGCGTTAAACTGAAATTTCAAATCAATTTTGCAATCTTCTACGCTGTAATTGGCCTGAGCTTTATTCAGCGACATACGGGTTAAAAATTCTCCCATATTTGGTCCATAAATCAGACTGCGTAAACCCATATAGAGTCCATTAAACTCAATCTGGTAGGCATTAGAAGCTGGTTTAACCTCCATCGTATTCCACTGACCAAAACCTGCATAGCGGACATATTTTCCTGCAAAATTCTTCGGTTTTTCTGGTGCAGGCAATTGCTTCAGATTGAACTGGCTGGCTTTAGCATTCGGAAAAACGGAAAACCAGGCGCGTGCCCACTGCGGATTTCCAAGCTTGGCATAACTTAAACCGACATTATTAAATGCCGTGGTGATATCACGTTCAGAAAAAGCTGTACCCTCATCTTCTACATTCATCGCACAAAAAGATGACCAGGCGGCTTGTTGCTCAAATTGCGCTATAGCCTTTTGATATTGTTTTTGGTCGTAGAATTTCTTGCCATTATTTGCATAGCTTTGCACTTTGCTACAGCCTGAACGGAGCTCTTTTTCAAAATCTGAATCAGCAAAAGTGTGCGCGCTTAAACCTAAAAGACCGATAGACAATAGAGATTTATACATGGTGTTATTCAGTATGATTTTTAGCTGAATAAAACATAGCCGCTCGTATAAGTAAATAGAACTTGTGCTTATTAAACTGGATAACAACAAAATATCGTGATGGCCAAGTATTAAAAAGCTGAAGAGTAGTGTCCAGAAAGCAGTTCTGGAATAGTTTTAAACTAAGAATGAATCAAGCTTGATCCAGATTGAGTTGTAAGAGTACCAAATCACGCCATTGCCCAAACTTCTGTCCGACTTGCGGCATATAGGCAGTTTGAACGAAACCCAGTTTTTCATGCAGACGAATCGATGAGGTGTTTTCTGAATCAATCGCTGCGACCATGATATGCAATTTCTGTACTTGAGCCTGTTCAATTAAATACTGTAATAATTTAGAACCCAAACCTTGCCCTGCATAATCCGGATTTAAAAAGATGGAATGTTCGACCGTCTGTTGAAAGCCCTGAATACTGCGAAACTGATCATAACAGGCATAGCCAGCAATGACCTGATTTCGCGTATCTTCAACCACAAAAACCGGGAAATTCTGATTTTTAAGCTGCTTAAACCAGATTTTGAAATAGTTCAAATCAAAGGCTGTTCTGTTCCAGGTCGCAGTACCATAGAGTACTTCCTGATTATAAATCTTGAGGATGGTTTCAAGATCATGTTCGGTCGCAGGTCGAATATCAAAATCAGGCATATTCTTGTTCTAGTAGAGGTGAGCTGAAATCACAGTTTAAAAAAAGCAGAACCGGAGTTCTGCTTTCGATCATACATCAATTAGAAATGATATTTCACAAGTGCGCTGACATTGTTTTCATCTTGATTTTTAAGACCAAACTTATTGTTCCACACTGAATATTCAACACCGAGGTATAAACGGGTATCTGGAGAAATGTGTTTGCCCGCATTCCATTTCCACTGTGTAGTCCAGTTTAACTCGCTTGCTTGAGCGTCTTTTTCAGCAGTTGACCAATCAAGGAAGCCATCTACAAGAAAATCTTCAGCACCCAGTTTAAATGGCACACCATAGGTAAGCGTCATTTGATAATCGTCTTTATTGCCAAACACTTTTTCATTGTTTGCACGATAAAGATTTAAGCTTGCATATTGAAAGTATGGGATATCAAGGTCAAAGCCCACGCCATATAGGAAGTTATCAGCATTATCTGAACCTTCCCACGTTGTTGAAATAAGCACATCTTTCACTGGACCAAAGGCAAGTTTTTGGCCTGTAACTTCGCTTAAGCTTAAACGTGGTGATAACTCAAAGTACGTACTTTTAACATCATCGCCACCGCGCAGACGATCCATAAAGAAGAATACATCTGCATATTTAACTTTTGCAGCATATTCAACAGTTAAAGTAGTTTGCTGATCGTCTACAACTTCATAGTTTTCACCATAAAGACCTGTAACGCTAAAGTCCTGCCAAACTGGTTTTGCTTGAGCAAATACAGCAGCTGAAGTCAATGCACAAAGTGCCGCAAGTTGTGTAAATTTCATTTAAATCTATCCCCCCGAGAAAGCAGAATAAGCATACAGATTAATAAGTAAAAATAAAGTTAAAAGTGATCGCTGACTTAAATATATTTCAGCCCTTATGAGTTGAATGTAGACGATCATCTTCCCCAGTTTTCATTATTTTTCGCTAATGCTTTTCTAAAGCATTATTTTTTAAATAAAGTTGAATATGTAGCGCCTTAAAAGACTGAATGTATAACTAAAGATATAAAATCACTTCAACTCAGGATGATTCGTTTAGAAAACTAGTAAAAATAGGGGGAATATACAGATTGTTTAGTAATTAATTTGAGCCTGAGGCTGAATAGCTTTGTTCTGTTTGTGTAATGAAGCTACTTTTAAAATCTCAAATGACGGTCGTTTTATAAACCTGTTCTCAGCCTATTCAAGTGAGATTGAACGGTCTTATATTTCAATAAAAAATTATTTTGCAGGTTATTATTTTCGAATGAAGAAAGAGTATTTTTCCTGGTTCTGCACAAGCAACTAAATAATGATAAAGCATATGATCTCTTCAGGACTGTAAGGCTGACTAGACGCTGATCTTATAAGAAAAATTATTAGATAAAAGTGAGCTAATTTCGATAAAAAATACTTTTAATTTCTCTTTTTTTAGGTTTCTTGGTCGAGTGTTATTTAAGCGATTTATCTGCTTGGCCAAAAAATATTTCAAATTAAATCGTGTGAAAGGTTATGAAATTTCCGTTTGAAAAATCCTGCATTTTTGAGCTGAGTAAGCAGTTGTCACAATGGATTATTCTTTTGCTAAAAAACCAAAATATCACTTGCATATTTCCCAGATACAGCCGATATTCAAGATATAAGGACACGATTCTGCAGACTCAAAAATGTGTTCATCATTCAAAATGGAGGGTGTGATTCCAATCATTTGAAGAAGTGAAATGCGATGCGAAACAGCAAGCTACAAACGTGCCAAGATAAAAAATTTTGCACTCAAAAGTTACAAAGATTGAGGATGGTAATATATGAATATTGAACTTCGTACCGATAACCACATTCAGAATAGTGATCGTTTAATTACTTATGTACGGGAAGAATTAAATCAAGAATTCCAGCGCCACAGCGAACGTATTACCCATTTTTCAGTCCATCTCAGTGATGAAAATGGCGCCAAAGGCGGCGATGACGATATTCGTTGTATGATTGAAGCGCGTCCTGCAGGCTTGAAACCTGTCGTAGTCAATCATCGTGGCCATAATGTCGATACTGCGATCCATGGTGCAATTGACCGACTAAAACGTAGTCTGGAACATGTGATCGAGAAAAAAGACAATGTTCGTCCTGGTGCTCTCGAACTAGCAGACACAGATACTGCGGATATCGAAGACTAAGCCGAACCGATTTGAAAAAGCCCTGCGGGGCTTTTTTCGTATTAAACAAAAATATAGTTATGAGAAGCACAACAAATCCTGCTTTATTCGGCATAATAGTCGAAAACGAATCAAAGTGAGCTCCATCATGTTAACTGCGCAACAACAACTTTTTGTGCAAGCACTCGAAGAATTAAATCTGGACCAGGTCAAACAGCTGCTGGCAGATGGACTCAACCCGAATTTTATTGATCATGACAAAGGCCCGGTGATTTCGGTCTGGTCAGATGGCCTGTTTAAATGGTGGGAAGAAGTGTGTGAGCTGTATGAAGCCGGAACACCACTTTCAGAAGAGGAGAAACAGGCACGTTTGGCGGTACATTTACAGATTCTGGAAGAACTGATCCAGGCCAAAGTGAATCTGCATTTGTGGGATGCAGAAGAAATTTATGGTCCACTCTGGGATGCCGCAAGTGCCGCATGCGCGCCAGCTGTACAGCGTTTACTGGATGAAAAAGTCGATCCAAATAGCAAAGATGAAGATGGCATGACTATTTTATCTTCAATTAGTGATCTATTCTTTGATTGTGATTTTGATGAAATCAACTGGTCAGAAGCCTTGGATGAAGAAAAACAGACGCTAGAACTGCTTCGCAAGCATGGCGCAAAAATGACCAAAGAACTCAGTTAAATTTTAATAAAGAGCTCCAACATGACAACATTAAAAACCTTGGGTTTGATTGCACTGGCCGGTTGTAGTGCACAGCTTTTCGCAGCAGATTTTGAATTTGATCGACCAGGTGAGGGTCTCAGTACTGGAATTACTCCAGTCGGAAATGTCGCTTGGGAGCAAGGCTTGCCTACAGCGCGTTATAGCAAGTCGGGCGATCAGACCGCGACCACACTCAGTGCAGATATGTTGTTACGTACCGGACTCAGTGATGATCTGGAATTGCGTTTAGGTTGGGCTGGCCCGACCTGGACCCAAGTGAAATCCAATGGCCAGACCGAAGAAGATGATGGTCTGGGCGATGTTAGTATTGGTCTGAAAAAGGCCATTGATTTGGATGATGACAAACTCAGTATGGCTTTGCTGGCCGAAGCCATCATTGCAACAGGCAATGCCGGTTTCACTAATGAAGAAGATATTTACAGCTTGGGTTCTGTCGTGTCGTATCAATATAATGACTTGGTCAGTACCGCATTGACCATGCGTTATGAATGGCAGGACAGCAACTGGGCAGTGTCTGCGATTCCTTCTCTAGGCTACCGCATTACTGATCGCTGGTCAGGTTATTCTGAACTGATTTACCGTAAAGCTGAAAGTGTCGATAATCAATACGCGCTCGGTACCGGGGTTATGTATGCCTTAAACGACCGTGTCCAATTGGATGCGAATGTCGGTGTAGATCTGGATGGTGCAGATCGAAGTTACTTCTCAGGCCTAGGTTTCTCTGTGCTGTTCTAAGTTATTCAACTCACAGATGATGAAATACTCGCAGTTCCCGACCTGGGAGAAAATGCTTGCCCTGGTTATTTTGGGAAGCACCTTGTTCAGCAGTCCTGCTCAGGCGGAAACTGCATTGTTGTCTGCCGAGCAGGCTTTTCCTGTGAGCGTGATCTCCACCAGTCAGCAGCAGGCTGAACTGAGTTGGCAGATTCCAGACAACTATTATCTGTATCAGCATAAAATTGAAGTCCGGCAGGGCAACCAACCGGTGTCGTTTGAGTTGCCACCCGCTGAAGATTTATATGATGATAACTATGGACATACCCAGGTTTATTATCAGCAGTTAAAGTTTCAAATTCCGACTCAGGCGGGGCAATCCTATCAGGTCAGCTGGCAGGGCTGTGCCAAAGACCGGATCTGTTATCCGCCACAAACCATTCAGTTCAAGACCGATTTGTCTGGTCTGGTGCAATTTGAAGCTACCGGATCAGGAACAAAGCGTTTACTCGATCTGAATACTTCATCACTGCAACACAATACCCTATTTAATGCAGCGGACTCCTCAGAATCTACAGCAAATGAAATCTCTGCATCAGCCAACACACAAACTGAACCCTATGCAGCACAAGACCAGAAATGGTCAGCCCAACTGCTTGAACGCTCTTTGGGCTATGGGCTTTTGCTGTTCTTTGGCTTAGGCATTTTACTGGCTTTTACACCGTGTTCCTTGCCGATGTTGCCGATTCTGACCTCGCTGATTGTACGAGATAGTAAAGGCCTGAAAGCCTGGATGATTGCACTGACTTTTGTCAGCAGTATGGCCGCTGTCTATGCAGTACTTGGCCTAATTGCATCTTCGGCCGGCCTGAATTTTCAGCGCTGGTTGCAGCAACCGGGAACCCTGATCGCATTTAGCATCCTGTTTGTCCTATTTGCCCTGAATCTGTTTGGCCTGTTTGAAATCAAACTGCCGCAACGTCTGGTTCATCGTCTGGATCGGGCACAGGCCATGCAGCAGGGAGGCGGTCTGGTCAGTGCCGGTGTCATGGGCATGATTTCGGCGCTTCTGGTGGGGCCATGCATGACCGCACCGCTGGCAGGCGCATTATTGTTTATTTCCCAGACGCAAAGTCAGTGGCAGGGAGCTTTACTGCTGTTTACTTTAGGTTTTGGGATGGGCACGCCTTTATTGCTGGCCAGTATTCTGGGTGCACGGATTCTGCCTAAAGCCGGGCATTGGATGAATCAGATCAAAGTGCTCTTTGCCTTTATCATGCTGGCGCTGGCGCTGTATTTTATTCGCCCACTGATTTCAGAAGCCGCTTTACAATGGTTATCCCTAGCTTTGGGTATGACCTTCGTGGCTTATGTGCTGTTCCGGATTTTCTGGCATCGTACCGGTTTGAGATGGCTATATATCCTGTGTCTGGTACTGGCCGTGCCCTATATCGCTTATAGCCAATATCAGCACAGTCAGCGTTTTTTTGTGGAGCAGGCGAGCACAGAAGCCAAGTGGCATGTGGCACGTAGTGCAGCAGAATTTCAGCAGATTTTGGACAGGGCACCACAAGGGCAAAAGATTATTATTGATGTCTACGCCGACTGGTGTGTTGCCTGTCAGCCGATCGAACATCGTATTTTAAAATCTGCAGCGGTACAGCAGGCGCTTGCGCCATATTTCCTGATCAAGCTGGATTTAAGCCAATATAATGTCTCTCATCAAGCGCTGTTAAACCAATGGGAAATTCTCGGGCCGCCGACGTATTTATTCTTGAATGCGCAGCTGCAGGAAATTAGGGGTTTACGTTTAACCGGTGCTTTTAGCGAGGCAGAATTGCTGGCACAGCTGCAAGCACTGGCTCAAAGTGAAAATCCATAATTTAGTTCTTAAAAAAAGCTGAACCCGTTTAAGAAACCTGCATCTGTGCTGGCACCGCTTCAGCATAGGCTTTGACCAGATTACGCCCACCGGCTTTGGCTTGATAAAGTGCCTGATCGGCCTGACTCAATAATTGTTGTGGGCGTAATTCCGCGCTAGAAATGGCAATCCCGAAACTAGCGGTCACTGGAATCAGCTCACCCTCATCACTGAAAATCTGCAATTGCTGAATGGCGATGCGACAGCGTTCAGCCACTTGCTCGGCTTTTTCCAGACTGGTATTTTTAAGCACCAAAATAAATTCTTCCCCGCCAAAACGGCCGACTACATCACTTTCGCGCAATTGCTGGTTCAGCACGGCACTCACTTCAACTAAGGTTTCATCGCCCTTATGATGGCCATAGTGATCATTAATTTTCTTGAAATGATCCAGATCCAGTAACACCAAAGCATAATTGGGAGTGGCTGCGGCATTCAGTTTATCCAGACATTGGTTGATGCTACGGCGGTTAAACAGGTTGGTGAGCGGATCAATCTGACTCAGCTGTTTGATCAGCTGCTCGCGATGACGCCATTGACTCAGCAGAATCTCGAATAAGACCATACAGACGGCCAGAATTGGCAAAATGAAATACAGCATCGATAACAGCCAGAAACCATTATAGAAAAGCTTGTCATCGATATTAAATAGCGGTGAATAAGGCAATTGATGTCTGAAACTTAAATAGGCACATCCGCCCAGGAAAATGGAGGCGGGAATCAGCATGCTATACACCAGCGTGCGATGAAACAGCACCAGACCGACCATAATTAAGCAGACGTAAGCGGTGGTAGCGACCGGACTGATCACGCCGACAATATAGGCATCCCGGCATAGCGAAACCACAAAGGTGCCGACTGCCAGATAGGGTAGATAACGTTCCACCAGACGGTTGCCCTGAAATTTATAACAAGGATAAATCAGTAAGGCTAAAATCAATAAAAAACTGCCGTTCAGCACGACTTGTGAATGAACCCGTTCAATCTGTACATATTGCCAATACTCAGGATTGAATAAAACAAAGAGATCCCAGCCGAGCCAGGTCAGATGTACTCCGCATCCCAAGGTCAGCATCAGGATGCATTTCTTCAGGATGCGCCAGTTCATCACGACTTCATCTTCGACCAGATATTTCTTGATTCTGTGTCTTAGCACTTTTTCTAATACAGGCGATATTCGCTTCATGGTCCCGGTCTGACTTTAATTGTTATGGCAGATTTTTTTTAAGACTTATTGGATATTTATAACTTTATTTACACAAGATAACATAAGTTTGAATGCTTGATAAACAACAATATTTAAAACATTTTTGTGATTTAGTTGATATCTGATCTGCTCAGTCTTTGCCGATAGCGCAAGTGATCCAGGCTATGTCAAAGGGTCTTAATCAAAATTAAAGAGGTTAAGAGGTATACAGTTTTGTTCTAAATTCAGGATGATGTGTTTTATTTGTACTAATTATTTCAATATAGTCAATCGTTAAAATGGCTGCATTGTTAGAAACAACCAAAGATAAAGAGCGAAGCCATGAAAGTTTTACAGATTGATTCCAGTATTTTAGGAGATGCTTCTATTTCGCGTCAGTTGACTCAGGCTGTGGTGGAACAACTGCAGCAAAAATATGCTGAGGCCATTGAAGTTGAGTATCTGGATCTGGCTGCACAGCCTATTCCTCATCTTACCGCCGAAATTTTAATGGGCCAGAATACAGAACAAACGGCATTGGGCGAGGAAATTTTAGATCAATATTTACAGGCTGATGTCGTGGTGATTGGTGCAGCGATGTATAACTTCGGTTTGCCATCAACCCTAAAAGCCTGGATTGACCGGATCTGTGTCGCGGGACGTACTTTTAAATATACCGAACAAGGTCCTGTGGGTTTGGCGGGCAATAAGAAAGTGTATATTGCCAGCAGCCGTGGTGGTGTCTATGGCGAGCAAAGCCCGGCTGATTTTCAGGAGGCTTTCCTGAAAACCGTGTTTAACTTTACCGGTGTGAATGATATCGAAGTGATTCGTGCTGAAGGAGTGAACATGGGCGAAGCGGTTAAAGCCCAAGCATTGCAAACTGCATTGCAGCAAGTTCAGGCCATTTAAAACCTAAAACCTCTTTTCAAAGGGTCAGCTACGGCTGACCTTTTTTATATGCTAAATCATGCTTAATCTCGGTCCAGACGATGGGCAAATTCTGCAAGATCGGTCAGCGCCTGTTTGGCTTCATCGAACCAGGCACTGAACATCTGGAAGTTGTGCCACATGCCGGTATAGAGTTTAAATTCGACCTCGACACCCGCCTGTTCCGCTTTTTCTTTAAAACGACTAGCATCATCCAGCAGAATTTCCTTGGAACCTACCTGAATATGAATCGGTGGCAAGCCGGCTAAATCGGCAAAAAAAGGAGAAACTTCCGGATCACCCCGATCAATCGAACGCGGCACATAATATTCAATCCCAGTTTGAACTGTTTCCAGAGACAGCAGGGCGTCATGCTTCTGGTTATAACGTAAAGATTCACTGGTCAACGTTAAATCCAGCAGTGGAGACAGCAGAATCAGACCGCTGACCTGTGGCAGACTTTCCTGCTGTATTTTAAGTGCCAGCGCCAAGGCTAGATTGGCACCGCAAGAATCGCCGGACAGAATGATATCTTTGGCCTGAACACCTTGATCTAGCAGCAGATTATAGACATCAAACAAGGCTTCCAAGGCTTCAGGATAGGCAGATTCGGGTGATAGTGGATAATCGACATGCAGCACCTGCATCTGGGTTCGAGCCGCAATTTGAGTCATAAAGGCGCGATGGGTATTTAAAGAACCTAAGTAAAATGCGCCGCCATGAATATGAAAAATCAGCTGGGTCGATTCCTGCTGCGGCTTAATTTCTTCCGCGCGCAGTCCGGCCAATCGAAGCGAGCGAATCTGTACCGTTTTATCCTGAGGAAAAAGTTTGCACATCTGTTCCAGTGCAATGCGCATCGAACTCGGTGGAAGACTGAATCTGCTCGGGGCACGAATGGCCGTTTTTAAAAAGCTTTCTGTAATTAATTGTTTCGTTAGCGGGCTTATCTTCATCTTCCTTCCATCTTTTTGTGCTTATATTGATCGTATAGATTATTTACCAACCATATTTACAAGGTTACACTAAATAGTCACACCTAAAAATTGAAAAATTGTTGTGACTTTTTAATACTACATGGGTCTATTTTCAGACTAAGGAAATGAAGAAAAATGAAAAAAATAGCGCTTACGTTAGGACTACTAGGCTTATCTGCACTGGCTAATGCCGCGGATCCTTTAAATGGCACGGTATGGAAAACCATTGATGATAAAACCAAGCAGCCTAAGGCCATGGTTAAATTCACTGAACAAAAGAACGGCACTTTGTCAGCCAGTATTCAGTCTGTGTTAACTCCAGGTGAAGAAAATGCCTGCAAGAAATGTGAAGGTCCATATCACAACAAATCTCTGAAAGGCTTGACTATTGTTAAAGGTCTGAAAAATGCTGGCGGGACCAGTTATGACAGCGGTTCAATTCTTGACCCACAATCTGGTAAAACTTATAAGTTGAAAGGTCAGCTGGCAGACGGTGGCAAGAAACTTGAGCTACGTGGTTTCATCGGCGTAGCGGCATTGGGTCGTAACCAGACCTGGATTCGTGCCAACTAATTTATTTTAAGCAGATATACAAAAGCCTGACCAATGTCAGGCTTTTTTTATGAGTGTTATTCAATACAAGATATTAGCGGTCTAAGCCACGATAAACCGTTTCATTAAAACCGGCAATAAATCCTGTAGAGGTTGAAAGTATTGGACGTTTGATTAAACTGGTATGGGTGGTTAATGCATTAATTAAGGCATTTTCACTTGACAGGGTGGCCTGTTGCTCTTCTTCACTGAGTTTACGCCAGGTAGTGCCTTTCTTGTTCAGAACCACGTCCTGACCCAAGGCATCCAGCCAGGTTTTGACGGTTTCAGCATCGATGCCCTGTTTTTTATAATCATGAAATTCATAACTCAGACCTTGCTCCGTCAGCAGATCAAAGGCTTTTTTCATCGAACTACAATTTTTAATTCCGTAAATTTTTAACATAGCTGCCATCTAAAAAATTTAAATCATGAACTAGCTTAACCAAATTGGCAGCAGCAAACCATGCAAAAGCAAATGAAAAAAAAGAAAAAAATTTTAAATACCAGAAAAGTCATGTCATCAAAATGACATCAAGCAGCTTTAACATGAGCAGCAAGAAAAAGAACAATCTAAATAATAAGAAAAATAAAAATTTGGGAATGATAGAAATAGAAAACCCGCATTTAATCATCCTGATCATGCGGGTCTCAATCCAACGTCCAATGTCACATCCATGCAAAACAAGCTAAATCTATAGTCTGTTTTATTTTCGTCCTACGGCGTCCTGTCCTTATGTTGTCGTCCTGACATGTCCTTGTGCCGTAGCGCTATAATGCTATGTTATTACATTGAGATAAACCCAAAAAATACGTCATGTCATGTAAGAGATAAGCCTTAATTGAGTGAACAACTGTTCACTCAATTAAATGATGAGGCTTTATAATTTGTAGTCGATAATCACGGGAGCATGGTCGCTAAACCATTGTTCTTTATAGACCCAGGCATTCAAAGTGCGCTCTTTCCAGTCTGGAGAGCAGGCCTGATAATCAATCCGCCAACCAACGTTCTTGGCGCGTGCTTGTCCACGGTTTGACCACCAGGAGTATAATTCGGCTTCTTTGCGGACTTCACGGAAAGTATCCACGTAACCGAGTTCATCGTAGATATGATCTAGCCAGGCACGTTCGTGCGGCAAGCAACCCGAGGCTTTCTGGTTGCCCGACCAGTTTTTAATATCAATACGTTTATGCACAATATTATAGTCACCGCAGACAATCACCGACTTATTTTCATCGCGCCACTGTTTCAGGATTTTTGCATATTCTTCCAGAAAGTGATCTTTACGCGCTTGCGCTTCATCGCCTGATGAGCCGGAAGGCAGGTACAGGGAACATATCTGTACAGTTTGTTCTAGACCCAAATCAAATTCAGCAGCAATAAAACGGCCTTGTGAATCAGCCAGTTCAAAACCCAGGCCATCGGTTAAAGAGACAAAAGGCAGGCGGCTATAAATAGCCGTACCGGCATAACCCGGACGTTCGGCAGGAAACAGGTGCGTGTACCAGCCTTCAGGCTTGAATTTATCCGTCCACTGCGCATGCGTGATCCGGCTTTCCTGCATACAAATCACGTCGGCATCCGACTGTTCCATCCATTCCAATAGACCTTTGGTGACGGATGAGCGTAAGCCGTTGACATTAATTGAAACGACGCGAAGAATTTTTTGATCACCTGGATAGCTACTCTTTGGTATCATGCGCAAGTCTTACCTTAATTAATGGATTTAGGAGCACCTCATGTCAACGCCAGCTCAGTTTAACCCGCAAGCTTTTATCGAACTCGCATTATCACGCGGTGTGCTTAAATTTGGTGAGTTTACTTTAAAATCGGGACGTGTGAGTCCCTATTTTTTTAATGCGGGTCTGTTGAATGATGGTGAAGCCTTGACCCTGCTGGCTTCTGGCTATGCTGCAAAACTGACTGAATGTGACCATGTTGAAGTGATTTTTGGCCCTGCCTATAAAGGCATTCCTTTTGTGGCAGCAACTGCTGTGGCTCTATCGCAAAATCATGGCGTGAGTGTGCCGTGGGGTTTTAACCGCAAGGAAGCCAAAGACCATGGTGAGGGTGGCGTATTGGTTGGTGCTTCTGTAGAAGGTAAAAAAGTCTGGATCATTGATGATGTGATTACCGCAGGCACAGCGATTCGTGAAGTCGTCACCATCCTGAAAAATGCCGGTGCGCAGATTGCGGGTGTGCTAGTTGCATTAGACCGTCAGGAAAAAGGTCAGGGCGAACTGTCTGCGATTCAGGAAGTGCAGCAAGAGCTTGAGATTCCTGTACATGCCTTAATTACCATGAAAGATTTAATGGACTATCTGGAAGCGAAAGGTGACCTAACAGCTTTGGCGAAAATGGAAGATTACCGTGTTAAATATGGGATCTAAGCCTAGATTGGCATAGAAAAGGAAGCTTGAGCTTCCTTTTTTTGTAGATGTTCAATTTGCTAAACATTTGAAATTTATTATCTCTGTCTATTCTTGTAAGCATTGGCTTACATCAATTCCAGCACTTTGCGGCTGTTTTGAATAGTGGAAATTTCCTATGATAGCTTTAACAGGAACAGGAGGTTCCACACAAGAATAACAATAGATAAATACAAGGAAAGTAAGGTACGACAGGAGTTATACCAAGCGAACCCATACGGAAAGCCCCTGGCAGGATGCTAGGGGTTTTTCATTTTTATCTTTTATAAAGTCTAACTGAGCAGCAGTGATTCAGAAACATGATTCTTAAAAATTCACTTTTGATGAGCTAAACAGACAATCAGAAAACCTTTCACCAAAATTATGAATCTTCAGTGCTAAAAAAAGCACCTGAAGGTGCTTTTTCTTATTGCTGGACTAAATTATAGCGCAACGATATTGATCGCATTTGGACCTTTTTGACCATCAACCACGCTAAAAGAAACGCGTTGACCTTCAAACAAAGTTTTGAAACCAGAACTGCTGATTTCTTTGAAATGTGCAAAAACGTCAGGACCTGATTCTTGTTGAATAAAACCAAAACCTTTAGTTTCGTTAAACCATTTTACTGTACCGGTAACTGTAGTAGACATAATATAACCTGTTAAATTTTAATAATTTTAGTAATGCAAATGACTATGGATAACTTGGAAAAACAACAAGAATTGAAATAAAGATCTGAAAAAACTGAGGATTATAAATAATACTGCGGCACTTAAAGAAGCTTAACTAAACAACGCTTTTTTCTAGTTAAACACAGCATAGCCTAAATCAGAAAATATTCAAGTTTTTTATATTTATTATTTATTTTTCTTATAAAAGTGGCTTAGTTCTTCTTTTTTTAAAAATTTCAAGCTGCTTTTACCTTGAGCTTTATCGGTTGAATCTGAGCTCTAATGAAGCTAAACAATGAAATACATGTTGTGTTTGCGTTACTTTATGTTAATCAGAATCGTTCAGTACTCAGCAAGATTTTACTAAGTCATTGTATTTTATAACTTTGGGTAAATTAGTATTTGTAGTTTTAAGATAGTTATCGTCATTGTTTGTGTATAAAAATCCACCTATATTAAAATTCAATTGGAAAAATTAACTATAAGAATTTCTTGATTTTAATTTAAAACCAAATATGAGTGAGTCTCATGGATTACTGGAACAGTGTGTTACTTATATCCATCATCACCATGGTTGGACTGGCCATGATCATCCTGTTCGTCGGATGTAAAATGTGGAAGAACTTGGTGGTTACTTTACTGATTGCCACCTTGATTGGTTTTCTGATTGTATGTGCAATCAATTTTGTTTTTGGCGATCGTCTTCAATTTCTATGGGGTGCCCCTGAGACTGGCGATAGCAATTTTATGCTGGAAATGGGGCTGCTGAGCCTGTTAATTGGCGGTGTAAGTACCTTTATCATTATGTTAGGCACTTTGGTTGCTAAAAGTAACAGTGGAAATCAAGGCGATGAAGACTAGGGTCTGTTGACATTTACTGTTCATAATTAACCCTATAAAGGTAGCCATAAAAATATACAGGCTAAAGCAACAGAACTTTGATAATTTC
>NZ_JAMXXC010000011.1:0-98969 GCF_024129855.1 Acinetobacter lwoffii | reverse complement strand
CAGCGTAGTCTTTCGCTTCGCCACCGAATTTCTTCGCACATACAGTTGCAATTGCAGCTGTTAAAGTTGTTTTACCATGGTCAACGTGACCAATTGTGCCCACGTTAACGTGTGGCTTATTACGTTCAAACTTAGCCTTAGCCATGAGATCTTCCTTTTTAAACTACTCATGCAGGATCACTGCATGAGCACTTGGTTTTTAACTATGAATTAGTTTGGGCTTATAGTAATCGAAAGATTACTCGTCGTCACCTTTTTTACCGCCAGACTGGAATTTAGAAATGATGCCTTCAGCCACGTTACGTGGAGTTTCAGCATATTTAGCAAATTCCATAGAGTATGTTGCACGGCCTTGAGACATAGAACGCATTTGAGTCGCGTAACCAAACATCTCTGCAAGTGGAACTTCAGCTTTAATTGCTTTAGTACCGCCAGGCAAGTCATCCATACCTTGAACCATACCACGACGACGGTTTAAGTCACCCATGATATCGCCCATGTAGTCTTCTGGAGTTTCTACTTCAACTTTCATGATAGGTTCAAGAAGAACAGGATCTGCTTTCATGAAACCGTCACGGAAGGCATAAGAACCAGCCATCTTGAACGATAATTCGTCCGAATCGACATCGTGGTAAGAACCGTCAAACAATGTAGCTTTGATGCCTACAACTGGGTAACCAGCAAGGACACCATTCTTCATACGCTCTTGGATACCTTTATCCACAGCACCGAAGAATTCTTTAGGAACTACACCACCAACAACTTCTTCAACGAACTCGTAGTCTTTACCAGCATCAGCATCCATTGGCTCTAAACGTACGTATACGTGACCAAATTTACCTTTACCACCAGTTTGACGAACGAATTTACCTTCTTGCTCAACTGACTTTTTGATCGTTTCACGGTAAGAAACCATTGGTTTACCAATGTTTGCTTCAACACCGAATTCACGCTTCATACGGTCAACAATAATGTCAAGGTGAAGTTCACCCATACCAGCGATGATTGTTTGACCTGACTCTTCATCAGTACGAACGCGGAATGATGGATCTTCCTTAGCCAAACGACCTAAAGCAATTGACATTTTTTCTTGGTCAGCTTTAGTTTTTGGTTCAACAGCCAATGCAATTACTGGCTCTGGGAATTCCATACGCTCAAGTGTGATGACATTTTTCTCATCACAAAGTGTATCACCTGTAGTTACGTCTTTAAGACCTACACACGCAGCGATATCACCCGCACGAATTTCTTCAACGTCTTGACGATCGTTCGCGTGCATTTGCACGATACGGCCGATACGTTCACGTTTAGATTTAACTGGGTTATAAACAGAATCACCTTGTTTAAGAACACCAGAGTAAACACGTACGAAAGTTAAGTTACCTACGAATTTGTCGTTCATGATTTTGAACGCAAGTGCAGAGAACGGAGCTTCGTCAGATGCTTCACGAATCGCTTTAGTTTCAGCCTTATCGTCAAGAACACCTTCAATCGCTTTAACTTCTGTAGGCGACGGTAAGAATTCAATTACTGCGTCCAACATACGTTGAACACCTTTGTTTTTGAATGCTGTACCACAAAGCATTGGTTGAATTTGACAAGCCAAAGTTTGGACACGTAGACCAGCAACGATTTGTTCTTTAGTCAAATCGCCATTGTTCAGGTATTCATCCATTAACTCTTCAGAAGCTTCAGCAGCAGCTTCAACCATGTTTGTACGCCATTCTTCAGCAGTTTCTTGAAGTTCAGCCGGGATTTCACCGTATTCAAACTTCATACCTTGTGAAGCTTCGTCCCAAATGATCGCTTTCATTTCGATCAAGTCGATTACGCCTTGGAAGTTTTCTTCAGCGCCAACAGGGATTACTACAGGTACTGGAGATGCACCTAAACGTGTTTTCATTTGTTCAACAACACGGAAGAAGTTGGCACCAGTACGGTCCATCTTGTTCACGAATGCTAAACGAGGCACTTGGTATTTGTTCGCTTGACGCCATACAGTTTCAGACTGAGGTTGTACACCACCTACAGCACAGTAAACCATACACGCACCATCAAGAACACGCATAGAACGTTCAACTTCAATTGTGAAGTCAACGTGTCCCGGTGTATCAATTACGTTGATACGGTGTTCAGGGAACTGTTTAGACATACCTGACCAGAATGTAGTCGTAGCAGCAGAAGTAATGGTAATACCACGTTCTTGCTCTTGCTCCATCCAGTCCATTGTTGCTGCACCATCGTGTACTTCACCAATTTTGTGAGATACACCTGTGTAGAACAGAATACGTTCTGTAGTTGTGGTTTTACCCGCATCAATGTGCGCAGAAATACCAATGTTACGATAACGAGAAATTGGGGTTTGACGTGCCATGATTTCTAGCATTCCTAAATTTTGTTGTTTAAAACAGGACGCTTTAAGCTGCATAGCAACTTAAAGCGCTTTGGTGACAAAACCATAACGGTCTTATCACCCTCCTGAATAGGGCCTGTTTTATCTGCTTAGAAACGGTAGTGAGAGAATGCTTTGTTGGCTTCAGCCATACGGTGCACATCTTCACGTTTCTTAACCGCAGCGCCTTTGCCTTCAGATGCATCAAGCAACTCGCCAGCAAGACGTAAAGCCATAGTTTTTTCAGAACGCTTAGCAGCAGCATCTACTAACCAACGCATCGCTAGAGCAGTACGACGGGATGGGCGTACTTCCATAGGAACTTGGTATGTAGCACCACCAACACGGCGTGCTTTTACTTCGACCATAGGACGAACTTTTTCAAGAGTAGTCTCGAAAAATTCAACTGGGTCTACTTTAGATTTTTCTTGAACGCGGTCTAAAGCACCGTAAACGATACTTTCAGCAATAGATTTTTTACCATCTTGCATTACGTGGTTCATGAATTTAGCGATTGTTTGGCTGCTGAACTTAGGATCCGGAAGGATTTCACGAGCAGCGACTACGCGACGTCTTGGCATTTTAAACTACCTATAAAGATGACACTTCAGGTTTATCCAGCATGAGTACAAAGTGTCATGTACTACTCGCTGGCCTTACTATACGTCGCTTGGAATTTTCACAAAATTAATGCAGAAATCAGACAAGCGAGACGATAAAGGATTGCGGTTCTACGTTCTTAAAATTTAATTCTTAACGAATTATTTCTTAGGACGTTTAGTACCGTATTTAGAACGAGACTGGTTACGATCTTTAACACCAGCACAGTCTAAAGAACCACGAACGGTATGGTAACGTACACCTGGTAAGTCTTTAACACGACCACCACGGATAAGCACAACACTGTGCTCTTGTAGGTTATGGCCTTCACCACCGATGTAGCTAGAAACTTCGAAACCTGAAGTTAAGCGAACACGGCAAACTTTACGCATTGCTGAGTTAGGTTTTTTAGGTGTAGTTGTGTAAACACGTGTACAAACACCACGGCGCTGTGGACAAGCCTTCAACGCAGGAACTTTAGATTTTTCAACTAAAGTCGTACGACCCTTGCGGATCAACTGATTTGTTGTTGCCATTTGGCAATTCTCCCGTTAATAAAAAGCCCCAAAAAACTACTACTTTTTGAGGGCATGCAATTGTAATTCAAGATGCAAAATTGGTCAACCTACTCAAGCCAAGCAAATACCGTTTCTCACGACATTTGCCTGCTTTTATTTACCTTCAAAATTCGCTTATTTTTTTGAATTTTTACCGGCTTTTTTGGTAACGTCTTGAGCTTCAGATTCAGTTTCCGAATTTTCTTGATCCTCTGCACCCTGCTGTGAAGTTTCCGTAGCAGCCTCTGCCTCGTCAGCAGCTTCTGGATGCAGTTCAGCTTCGATTTCCGGATCAAATGAAGTTTTGGTTAAAGCGGGTTGTTGCGACTGCTTATCTACCGCAGGTTCAACCAACTCATCGTTAAGCGCCTCCAGCCCTTCACTCACCTTTTCATCTTTCTTCACTTCTGCTTCTTCAGAGCTTAGATCATTCTGCTCTTTTTTAACCAGCTTGACTTGGGTAATCGTGTTATTGCCTTCAATCGCAATATCTTTATCCATGATCGGCTTATCTTTCGCAGGCTCAACGTCGTGAGAGGCACCATTTAGGAGTTTCGGAGTTGCCTGTTGTAACAAACTGACTGCTTTTTCATAGGCAGCATAAGGAGACAATTGCGAATCCTGATGCTGAATCAGGTATTGGCGTGCATGTGAGAATGCTTCTTGAGCTTTCTGATTTACATCCTCGACAAAACGGTGGCTATATACTGCACCAATACCTGCACTTGCCAGAGGCGTTAGTTTGGTTAATCGCTCCAGAATCGAAATTTTTGGCAGATGATTCATCCATTCCCATTTAGCCTCTCCCTCATGACGACTTAGCCATTGTTTGATAGCGCTGACATCATTATCAGAACCTAGCATGGCTTGTAGCTGGGAGATATCATGAGTTTTAAGGGTATTACTTAACGCTTTTAAACCCAATAACAAGGTTTGCTTTTCTGCAATCAGGCTCAGGTCGATCTGTCTAAAGATATGCTGGACGATTTCCTGATCATCTTCTTTGCTCAGGTCAAAACCATAAGAGCGACCGACTTGATAAATGGTACGCAACGCCATCAGTAAAGAAGCGGGAATATCAATCGCGGTGCCAAGCATCCCTGAAGCACCACTCACTGCACCCTGAACCGTCGCAATCCATTTGTTTTGTTCACCTAAAGCCTGTGAAATTCGCTTGGATCGGTCGACGTCCTGAGTCAATTCTTCTAAATCTTTCGCTCCAGCTTCATTCAGAATGGCATCCACCGAACTGGTTTGATTACTGAATTGATTCAGACGGTCATAAAAGTAGTTAGACACTTTTTCGGTTAAGTCTGGAGAAACAAAATGCGCGACATTATTCACGGTATTAAAGCGGCGCCCGAGAAGTTGACGAGAGACATTTGGAAGATGCTCGCGAAGCATTTGCTGAGGATTATCATATTTTTTAGCTGAAAAAGCGCTTTTCGTCTTCGCCGAACCGTCAATCACCTGATCGGAACTAGAAGGCTTCAACGCTTTAGTTACCGAATCCGGTGCAACATGATTCAATAAATCCAATCCAGTTGAGCTGAACTTTTTCGCCACTCCAAAGGCATTCGAAATCAGACCATTAGATTGTTTATTATTAGCATTTACCATTTTTTACCTCAGCATTCATGTGCTTGTATTTGGTATAAATACTAGGTGTAGTCAGCGTTTATCTCAACTTTATTCTGTTTCATTTAGTAAAACCCCTACACGCCGACTCACAAACTCAACCGACTGTCACACGGCATAACATTTGCCATAAGATTTCAAAAGTCTTTCTGCTATCATGTTCCCCATCATGAAATAAGGCTAAGCGCTGGATTGGGCGATTTTAAAACCCAGATATCTGCCGCTGAGCATAGAGCAAACTATAAGGATCTGTAGATGAAACGTGTTGTCATCACTGGCATGGGTATTAACTCATGTATTGGTAATACATTAGAGGATGTAAACCATTCTTTACAAAACGGGATTTCAGGAACACGTTTTAATCCGACTTATGCTGAACTCAATTTCAAAAGTCATGTCAGTGCTGCAGCCGAGCAGGATTTCGACGGGATCGACCGCAAACTGAAACGCTTTATGGGTGTATGTGCAATGTATGCGTACAACTCAGCTCTTGCTGCAGTTGAACATGCAGGTTTAAAGGTTGAAGATCTAGCTGGCAACCCACGCTATGGTATCGCGGGTGGTTCAGGTGGCGGTTCAACTGCTTCTGTTATTGAAATGAACGAATTATTGCAAACCAAAGGTGCGCGTAAAGTCGGTCCTTTCTTTGTACCACGTAATATGACCAACACCATTACAGCAAACGTTGGCGTTGCATTCAAATTACAAGGCGTGGCGCATACCATTACCAGCGCATGTGCAACCTCTGCGGATGCGATTGGTTATGCCTACAACCTGATTCAACTCGGCAAACAAGATTTAATGCTGGCGGGTGGCGGTGAAGAAGATCACTGGTCACAAAGCTTGTTGTTTGATGCGATGGGCGCACTTTGCTCTAAATACAATGACAGCCCTGAAACAGCATCACGCCCTTATTCTGCAGACCGTGACGGTTTCGTGATTGCCGGTGGTGGCGGTTTTGTGATCCTTGAGTCTTTGGAACATGCGCAAGCGCGTGGTGCTAACATTCTTGCCGAGGTCGTAGGCTATGCAGCTAACTCAGATGGTGCTGATATGGTTGCACCATCTGGTGAAGGTGCAACACGTTGCGTACTGATGGCTTTAGAAGAAGCAAAGCAACACGGTGTCGATAAAATTGACTATGTAAACACACATGGTACTTCTACTCCAGCGGGTGACATCACAGAACTTAAAGCAATGGAACGTGCTTTCGGTGAAGGCCAGGTTCCTCCATTAAGCTCAACCAAATCAATGACGGGTCACAGTCTGGGTGCTGCTGGTGTTCAGGAAGCGATTTATTCGGTTCTGATGATGCAAAATGACTTTATTGCGCCAAACATCAACGTGACCGAGCTGGATGAAGGCGCGAAACCGTTTGATATCGTGCTTGAAAAACGTGACGCAAAATTGAATACTGTGATGAGTAACAGTTTCGGTTTCGGCGGCGTAAATGCTTGTCTCATTTTCAAAAAGTG
Organism: Acinetobacter lwoffii; assembly: GCF_024129855.1. Taxonomy (GTDB): domain Bacteria; phylum Pseudomonadota; class Gammaproteobacteria; order Pseudomonadales; family Moraxellaceae; genus Acinetobacter; species Acinetobacter lwoffii_L. Next base: position 92,307 of record NZ_JAMXXC010000011.1, on the reverse strand, counting down.
GGAAGGCTAAGCTGCCCAATTTAGGGTGACTTGATGGATGCTCCTTCTGATGCTTTCTTGTGGGTAAAAGCATTACATATTATTGCAGTAGTTTGCTGGTTCGCGGCTTTGTTCTACTTGCCACGTTTATATGTTTATCATGCCATGAGCGAAGATGCCATCAGTCATCAACGCTTTGAAGTCATGGAACGCAAGTTGTACCGTGGCATCATGTGGCCAGCCATGTTGGCCACCTTGATTACGGCACACTTTCTGGTGGATTGGGGTGATGCAACGCGTCATTACCATGAAGCCTTATGGTTTTACCTTAAAGTCGGCCTGGTCGGCTTATTGGTGATTTACCATCTGGTGTGTGGTTATTACCGCAAGAAGCTGATTGGTAATGCACACTACAAGTCACACAAGTTTTGGCGTTATTTTAATGAGATGCCAACCTTGATCTTATTTGCAGTGGTGATTTTAGTCGTGGTTAAACCTACTTTCTAATTCACCCACGCAATCAAAAAAAATCCCCGATCAGTCGGGGATTTTTTATGTCTGAATATTTAATGATTACCACGCTGACGCATACGTGGCTTATACAGCAGTCGATAGGTCACCGCCAGAATAATCAACCATAAAGGACTGATCATCAGAGCTTTTAGAGTGTCAGGTTCTAGGCTTAAAATAATCAAGGCGAATAACAGGAATGCCAATACCACATAAGACATCCATACCCCACCCGGCATTTTAAAGGTCGAGGCGGCATGCTTTTGCGGTTGCTGCTTACGGTAACGGATATAGCACACCATGATGATGCTCCAGATACTAATAAACAGGATCACACACAGCGAACTTGCCAGAGTAAAAGCTTCCATGGTGTTTGGTACAAAATACTGAAATGCTGCCCCCAACATAATAAAAGCACAGGAGAAAAATAACCCTGTGGCTGGTACTGCCCGACTAGATAACCGCGCTAAAGCTTGAGGCGCCTGTCCATCACGTGCCAAACCAAACAACATACGACTGGTCGAGAATACCCCACTGTTCATAGAGGACATTACTGACGACAATACCACCAGGTTCATGATAATGGCTGAAGTTGGAATACCGGCATACAGGAACAAACTCACAAATGGACTTTGATCCGCAGGAATCAAATGCCATGGTGTAACTGACATGATCATCAGCAATGACAATACATAGAACAGAATGATCCGCGTAGGAATGGCGTTGACCGCTTTGGGTAAATTCTTTTCCGGATCTTTGGTTTCTGCCGCCATCGTACCGAGCAGTTCCACCCCGACAAAGGCAAACATGGCAATCTGGAAGCCTGCCAGAAAACCAGTAAAGCCTTTGGGAAATAAGCCACCATGCGCCCAGACATTACTAAAGCTGGCGACGGCGCCACTCGGTGCCTGAAAACCGCTAAACACCATATAACCACCGACAAAGATCAAACCAAGAATGGCTAAAATCTTGATTAGTGCGAACCAGAATTCAATCTCACCAAACAGTTTTACCGTGACCAAGTTAATCGCGAGAATAAACAGCACACAACCCACACTAATCATCGCCTGCCCCATCGGGGTAAAGGCCATGCCTTCGGGCAACCAGAAACTCAGATAGTTAATAATCGCCGCGAGATCGGCAATCCCTACCAGCACCCAACCCAGCCAGTACGACCAGCCAATATAATAGCCAGCACCCGGCCCGATCAGGTCATGGGCCATATCAATAAAAGATTTGTAATGCAGATTGGACAACAGCATTTCACCCAACGCACGCATCAGGAAGAAGAACATGCCACCAATGATCATATAAATGATCAAAATTGAAGGGCCTGCCAGGGAGATGGTTTTTCCCGATCCCATAAACAGGCCAGTACCGATACAGCCACCAATGGCGATTAACTGCAAATGTCGGTTAGAGAGTTTTCGTTGCAACTCATGCGGCGACGATTTTACGTCTTCTGTGCCCGGGGTGGTTTTCATTTTTACATCCTTTTTAATCTTTACAACAGCATCAAGCTGAATTTACAACGTTCAGTCCTCGAACGCTTATATGACATTTTCATACTTTTTACTGCGCTGTTCAGTGAGATTTACTGCACTAAAACGACTTAAATCATTGCATGGGAGATTTCAATATCAAAAATTCAATTAAGCTTGAGCTGCAATGACTGCAATTTCAATCAGCCAGTCCGGATTGACCAAATCTGCCTGAATCGTAGCACGTGCCGGCGTACCATGACCTCGTAACCATTCCACCCAAAGCTGGTTTACGGTAGCAAAATCATCTAGATGCTTGACAAATAATTGTGCAGAAAGCAGCTGGCTTTTATCGGTATTTGCCAATGCGAGCAATTCCTCAATTTTTGCAAAGACTTCCAGTGTTTGTCCGCGTACATCCAGATCCGTGCTATTCGGCACCTGACCCGATAGATACACGGTTTGCTGATGAATCGTCACCGCACTCATGATTTGATTGCTGTTGAGTCGCTGAATGGCTGTATTTGCCTGTGTCATGCTGATATTCCTTGTTTGGGATATTTAAATAAAATTTAAATTAAAAATTTAAGCGTCAATCTGGAAATGAACCCGAGCGGTCACCGCACACATCAGCTCATAGCCGATGGTGCCTGAACTGGCCGCCACTTCATCAATCGGCAAAACCACACCTTGGGAAGATTGGCCCCAAAGTACCACTTCACTACCTATATCTGCGTGCGGCAGTGCAGTCAGATCTACCGCCAGCATATCCATACTGATTCGACCCAATGTGTGCGTTTTGATTGAATCTACCAGCAAGGGTGTACCGGTCTCCGATAGTCGTTGATAACCATCGGCATAACCACAGGCCACAATCCCGACCCGCATTTCCTGCATGGCAATAAATTTGGAACCATAGCCAACACTCTGACCTGTCTGGATCGTTTGAATGGCAATAATTTCACTGCGCAAGCTCATGCTCGGTTGCAGATTCCAGTCTTGAATCGTGTGTGTTGGATAATCTGGTGAACTGCCATACAGCATGATGCCGCTACGTACAATGTCTGAATGAAGGGTTTGATGATGCCGCAGAATGGCTGCGCTATTACTGAGCGAGATTTTACCTTCAAGCCCCTGAATGGACTGGCTAAAAATCAGGTTTTGATACTGAATCCCGTCCACGCCAAAACGCTGGCCATCCGCATCGGAGAAATGGGTCATATGGGTAATGGAACGGACAGTGTTCAGCTGTTGCAGCTCCTGCCAGATCTCTGCATATTGCTGCGGCTCGAAACCCAGACGGTTCATGCCGCTGTTCATTTTCAAATACACATCAAACTGTGCATCCGGCGCTATTTCGGCAAACTGTTTCAGCCATTGCACTTGATGTCGGGAATGAATGGCAAAGCTCATTTCATGCTTCGCACATTCAAATAAATCCGCGAGAGCGAAAATACCTTCGAGCAACAGCAGCGGCTTCTTGCATCCCAGCGCACGTAGGCGCGTGCCCTCTTCAATATCCAGAAAAGCAAAACCGTCTGCACCTTGAAGTGCAGCATAGACCCGTTCAATCCCGTGCCCATAGGCATTAGCCTTGACCACGGCAAATACCTGACTATTGGGCATACATTGGCGCGCCACACTTAAATTATGCGCAAGCGCCTGCTGATGAATGATCGCAGTAATGGGACGTGGCATACATTCCTCCTTGAATATTCCGCCTCAGATGGTCTTAAGCCGCCTGGTGATAGCGCGCCAATGACAGACCTTCGGTGCTGATTTCAGGATCACGGGCCAAGACCAGATCGCTGATTAATTTTCCTGAACCGCAGGCCATGGTCCAGCCCAGCGTGCCATGTCCAGTATTCAGGAACAGGTTTTTAAAACGGGTTTTCCCAATAATTGGCGTACTGTCCGGGGTCATTGGACGCAGGCCTGTCCAGAAGCTGGCCTGATTCATGTCACCCCCTGGGAATAAATCACGGGTCACCATTTCCAGCGTGCCTCGACGGTCTTCATTCAGACCCAAGTTAAAACCACTCAGTTCCGCCATTCCACCCACGCGAATGCGCTGGTCAAAACGTGTAATCGCAATTTTGTAGGTTTCATCCAGCACGGTAGATTGCGGTGCATAGGCCGGATCTAAAATAGGAATCGTCAATGAATAACCTTTTACTGGATATACCGGCAAATTCAGCTCAAGCGGTTTAAGGAAATCACGTGAATAACTGCCGAAGGCCAAGACATATTTATCTGCCGTGAGCACCTGACCATTGACCAGAACGCCCTTGATCTGGTCACCTTCTACAATCAGCTTCTCAACGTTTTGATTGAACTTGAACTCTACACCCATCCCCTTGGCATGCTCTGCCAGGGCATTGGTAAACAGATAGCAATCACCCGTTTCGTCATTCGGTAAATGCAGACCACCCACCAGTTTGTCTTTTGCCTGTGCCAATGCCGGTTCTACACGTGCCAGTCCATCACGATCCAGCAGCTCAAACTCCACACCAGTTTCTTTTAGAACCTCGATATCGCGCTGCACCGCATCCAGCTGTGCATCTTTACGGAAAATCTGTAAAGTACCTTTCGCGCGGTTTTCATAAGAGATGCCAATATCCCGGCGCAAATTACGCAAACAGTCACGGCTGTATTCAGCCACACGCACCATCCGTTCTTTATTGACTGCATAATGCTGGGCATTACAGTTTTTCAGCATTTGTGCCATCCACTGCAATTGCCACAAGCTGCCATCGACATTAATCGCCAACGGTGCATGATGCTGAAACATCCATTTGACTGCCTTAAACGGAATACCTGGTGCAGCCCAAGGGGTCGAGTATCCTGGAGAAATCTGCCCGGCATTACCGAAGCTGGTTTCTTGCGCCGGACCTGCCTGACGATCCAGCACAGTCACGGTTGCTCCCTGCTGCGCCAGATAGTAAGCGCTTGCCACACCAATCACACCACTACCTAAAACCAATACGCGCATTAACTTAACCCTCAAACATCTTTTCAGTTTATTTCACTAGTATATTTTTGCTTTAATAGTTAAATTCACTATATTCAGACTGTATATTCAGTGGAATAAATATTTTTTCGGGCAGAATTAAAAAAAAGAGGGAAATATTGATGCGCAAATTAGACCGCATTGACCGCATGATTCTGGATATCCTGCAACGCGATGGCCGGATTGCCATTAGCGAACTTGCAGCACGCGTCAATCTATCGACCACGCCCTGTTCAGAACGGGTAAAACGGCTAGAGCGCGAAGGCATTATCATGGGCTATTACGCCCGTTTAAATCCGGAAATGCTGGAGCGCAACCTGCTGGTTTTTCTGGAAATCAAACTCTCCGCCAAATCAGGTGATGTCTTTGATCAGGTGGCACGTAATCTAACTGAGATTCCAGAAGTACTGGAATGCCATTTAATTTCCGGTGATTTTGATTATCTGGTCAAAGCGCGTTTAAAAGAAATGAGTGCTTATCGCCGCCTGTTGGGAGATTTACTGAAAAAACTACCCGCCTCTGCCTCCTCGCACAGTTATGTGGTGATGGAAGAAGTTAAAGAAAGTTTATATCTGGACTTGGGTATTTAGTAATGATGGCTTTTTAAAGCTACGGGCAGAAACAACAAAGCCCCAAACGGGGCTTTGAGATCGAACATTGATTGAACTTATTAAACCTTAAGCAGGAATGCGGAGTACCTGTCCCGGGAAAATATCATCTGCATCTTTGAGCAAGGGACGATTAGCTTCAAAAATCTTATTATACTGATTGGCATCACCATAAAATTCTTTTGAGATTTTTGACAGACTGTCACCTGATTTCACCGTGTAGAACTTACTTTCCGGCTCAGGACTGCTTACCGTAAGCTGATCATCCACTTTTGCGACATGATCAATATTACCCACGGCCAGAACAATCTTTTCACGATCGGCCTGACTTTGTACCTGACCTCTGACCGTCGCCAGATCTGAGGCTGAATTATAACTGATGGATAAACCAGTGATCGGAAGGCCCAGACTTTTCACATGGCCGAGTAATTTATTTGCCACTTCCTGAGCAGAAGGCTCCGCAGGTTGTGCTGCAGCCGGCGTTGTCGTTGTAGGTGCAGCCTGTGGTTCCGCAGCAGCTGTATTCTTCTTACCGATACCTTTTACAAAATCAAAAAGACCCATAGCGGACTCCATTCTTGTTGTTAATGTCACATCACTCTTATTTTTATAATGAAAACTCTAGAGAGATAGTTAGTCATTGGTGACAGAAAGGTAATGAATTGTAAAACCTCCATTCATGTGAAAAGCAGACACAAAAAAACCACCTCTAGGGTGGTCTTTATGTTCAGCAAAGCTGAAATCGGCGATTAACCTAGTTTCTTAGAAACGTAGTCAATTGCAGATTGAACAGTTGTGATTTCGTTAGAATCTTCATCAGGAATCGTGATGTCGAAGTCATTTTCGAAAGACATAACAAGTTCAACTAGATCTAGAGAATCTGCACCTAAGTCATCCATGAAAGACGCTTCGTTTTTAATCTCTTCGATTTTGATACCAAGTTGTTCTGCAACTGCTTGCTTAACACGTTGTTCGATATCGCTCACAGGAATTCTCCTCATTGCTTGTGGCGTTTTTAATGCCGTTAGTTTAATTGAATCTAAAAAATTTGGAAAGTTTATACTTGAGCTTAGCTCATGTATAAGCCCCCATTTACATGCATAACTGTACCAGTAATGTAACTGGCTTTATCCGAAGCCAAGAAACTTACGGCATTTGCGATATCCTGCGGATCACCTAAACGGTTTAATGCCACCTGCTCAGTCATTTTTTTACGAATTTCTTCGCTTAGCTGTTCAGTCATTTCAGTCGCAATAAAACCTGGTGCTACCGAGTTTACGGTAATCTGACGGCTACCCATTTCTTTGGCAAGGCTACGGCTAAATGCTTCAATACCTGCTTTAGCAGCAGAATAGTTGGCCTGACCGGGGTTGGCAAAGTGTGCCACCACAGAACTGATGTTGATGATGCGGCCGAAACGCGCCTTGGTCATGCCTTTGAGTACACGCTTAGACAAACGGTAAACTGCTTTCAGGTGAATATTTAAAATATCATCCCAGTCATCTTCAGACATACGCAGCAGCAAATTGTCTTTGGTAATACCAGCATTATTGACCAACGTAAGGACTGGACCATAATTCTGTTCGATGTCCGTTACCAGCGCATCAATCGCAGCACCGTCACGTACGTCTAGTACTCTTCCAGCACCATTTTCAGCAAACTGTGCAGATAATTTTTCCGCACCTGCTTCAGACGTTGCAGTACCTATGACAAAATAACCGTCTTGAATCAACTGTTGTGCGATCGCAGCACCAATACCACGACTTGCACCTGTTACCAGAGCAACTTTACGTTCCTGTGTCATGCACTTTTCCCTTCTGCCGCCAATACGGTGTTTAATGCATCTTCCAGACGGGATTGACTGTCCAGTGGAAGTGCTTTTTGAATATTCGGCAAGCGTTTCGCCAAGTTGGTCAATACATTACCCGGACCACATTCTACGATGTACTCAATGCCTTCATCTTGAAGGTATTGTAAGGTTTTGGTCCATTGTACTGACTCATAAAGTTGCGCGGTCAACGCCTGACGCAATTCATCTACATTGGTTGCCGCTTGCGCGCCTACATTTTGTAATACAGGAATGCGTGGCAGCTCAATGGCGGTTTGTTCCAATGCCGGAGCAAACTGTTCAGCAGCAGGTTTCATCAATGAACAATGCGATGGAACCGATACTGGCAATGCAATGGCTTTTCCGCCGTTTTCTTTGGCCAATGCCATCACTGCTTCAACGCGATCTTTATTGCCTGCAACGACAACCTGCCCTTGCGCATTGTAGTTCGCCGCTTCGACAGAACCTTCGCCTGCTGCAGTTGCTTGTGCACACAGCTCAATCACTTTGGCATCGTCCAGACCCAAAATGGCAGCCATCGCACCCACACCCTGAGGTACAGCAGTCTGCATGAGTTTGCCACGCAAGTTCACTAGCTTCGCAGCATCACCCAGGCTTAAAGCACCTGATGCAACCAGTGCGCTGTATTCACCCAGTGAATGGCCTGCAAGATATTTCGGTGCTACACCGCCAGATTCCAACCACACGCGCCATAAGGCAATACTTGCAGTCAGCAATACCGGCTGGGTAAATTCGGTTTGATCCAGACCTTCGCCAGTTTGCGCAATCTGCCACAGATCAAAACCGACGGCTTCAGATGCTTCTGCAAATGTCTCGCGAATACTCGCAAACTGTTCTGCAAGCTCAGCCAGCATACCAGCTTTTTGGGAACCCTGACCCGGAAACACAAATGCAATTTTTGTTGCTGGCGCTGCTTGTTCGAGTGGTGTAGCAGACATAATAAAATCCTTTCATTCAAGAGGTGTGCTTCTTCAATCCTAACAAGAAGACTGACCAATAAGACCACCTAAATCATTGTGGAGCGCAATTTAGCATGTAATTTTGTCGGCGGTAATTGCCAAATACAACAAAAAACCGATACACCTAAAAATCAAAGACAAAAAAAAGGGAGCTAAATGCTCCCATTTTTTCTACTAAGCTTGACGCTTAATACATCACCAATTATTCAGCAGATGCTTTAGCGAATAATTGACGACCACGGTAGATACCATCTTTAGATACGTGGTGACGACGGTGAGTCTCGCCAGTAGCTTGGTCTACAGTTAATGCATTCTCGGTTAAAGCGTCATGTGAACGGCGCATGTCACGGCGAGAGCGACTTTTACGGTTTTGCTGAACGGCCATGATGGCTCCTTACAAAGATCGAAAAAATGGATCAGAACAAATTCGATTGTCTTATACACAAGAGTATAACACAAAAATTAGTTAAGTTTACCCTTCAAAGCAGCCAAAACTTCAAACGGGTTGTCCCGTTTTTCTTCAGCCACTTCTTCTACGGCAGGTTGATGCTTATGTTCACAAAACTCATGTTTAGGCGACAACGGCATCAACAATAACAGTTCATCTTCTATCAGCGCGAGTAAATCAGCGGTCGCCGGTGCATCATAATCACCTTTGGTCGTTGCTTCACTTTCACCTAGGACGATGAAATCAGCATCCTCATCCAAGCGCTCTATCAGTGACTCATCATCCACAAGTGCCAAATGGAACGATGAAACCAGTTCAATTTCTACAGTTTCCAGACAACGCTGGCATTCCATAGGAACTTTTGTTTCAACGTGACCATCTAGCCATGCAATACGATGATAGGCATCCATTGATAGCTTACAGTCTATGTTAATCAATTGATCATCAATTGATCCAACAGCTTCACGAGCGATACGAACAAAGCGGGATAAAGGCAGTTGACCTGACCATTTAAAGCCCTGTTCAGCCCATTTAAACGGCTCAATCTGTGCCGGAAAGGTATTTGCTGACATAATTAAGGCGGCAATTCTACAAATTCATCAGTACTCTGTCAAAGATTAAGATACAATTTTGTACTTATTTCGACAGACCATTTGGGTAACTCAAGTCATGCATCTGTTGCAGCCGCAAACAGAAGTGAATGTTTCATCACTCGTTAGCACAATTCCAAGCCTTGATTCTGACAGTTCAACACAACAAGTGCAACTCTCGCCATGGGCGAATTTATCGTCAGAAGCGCAGCAGGTGGACTGGCTCATCTTACACTTTAATCACTGGTTCTCCCATTTAAATGTCACTTTAGTGCGTGGCGAATTTGAACCAGAATATTTCCCTGCAAGTACAAACAGTCCTGCCCGGATCCAGTTTGCCCATGGTTTCTTTAATAGCGCTTTGCATGAAATCAGCCACTGGACCATTGCCGGAGACAAACGCCGCCTGCTGCCTGATCTGGGTTACTGGTATGCCCCGGATGGGCGGACCCGTGAACAGCAAGCTTTATTTGAACAGGTGGAAATCAAGCCACAGGCAATTGAGTGGATGTTTGCCCAGGCTTTTGGCCGTAAATTTCGGGTTTCTTTGGACAATCTGACTGGCGACGGCGGTGATGGTGCCAGCTTTAAAGATAATGTCTACGCTCAAGTACAGGCTTATTTTAATGGTACAGCCAAACTTCCATGTGATGCAGCGCGCTTTATCCAATGTATCTGTATCTGCATCAGAGGTGGCAAAAGTTTACAATCTGATGAATTTATACGTGAAATACTTGATTAAATTACACAAATCTACCTTTTTTATGATTGCCAGATCTTGTCTGAGCGCCACATAATAAGCCATTAGCCCAAGCTTGGAGTAGTCTCTATGCTGCATTTACGCGTACACCCCGACAATCCGCAACCCCGCTTAATCAGTCAGGCAGTGGAACGTATCCGTGCGGGTGATGTGGTGGTCTATCCCACTGATGCGGCCTATGCGATTGGTTGCCAGATTGGAAACAAGAGTGCCATGGAGCGGATTGCGCAAATTCGTGGTCTGGGCCCAAAGCATCAATATGCGATTCTGTGCTGTGATTTGTCCGATATTGCCACTTATGCCAAGGTGGACAATGCCATGTACCGTTTGCTAAAAAATAATACACCAGCCATCACGACCTTTATTTTACCTGCGACCAGCGAAGTCCCACGTCGATTGATGCATCCCAAGAAGAAAACCATTGGTCTGCGCATTCCGAATAATCCGGTGTGTCAAATGTTACTGAAAGAACTCGGTGAACCGCTGTTGACCTCTACCCTAATTTTACCGGGTCAGACTGACCCACTCGATGATCCTTATGATATTGAAATGCAGCTGGGCAAACGCATTGATGTTTTTGTAGATAGTGGTTTAGGCACCTTGAGCACGACCTCTATTGTAGATTTATCTGGTGATCATCCAGAAGTGATTCGTCGTGGTATGGGAGATGTCAGCGCCTTTGAATAAATGAGGTCTGAGAATTTCCTACAAACATTGAAGGAGTCAGAATAAATGGATTTATTTTACTTGCTCCTGAATCAGCATGAATTTTCTGTACAGGATTTCATCTATGCAGAACTGCCTTGGACACTGCAATCCAAGGCAGCCCTGGTCGAAGCACATCCTTCTCCCCATCTCACTATAAATATTGATCATACTGAGTACCAATTTTTCCTGACGTTGGCTCTAGTGAGACAGTTGTTGCAGATCTATTCAAACCAGAACGTATGCCTGGCAGAGACTTGCCAACGTATCATTGAATTTGCGACCAAGGAATACAATCATTCCTCACCATGAAAATCTAAAAAAGCATAGGGTGAGAGGTTGCAGTTCTATTCTTTTCAATTCGGCAGATATGCAGTGGCTGGCAAAGACAGTTTAGGAATCTGAACTACGTTCATAATGACGAACCGCAATGAAATTTGGACATTGCGATAGCTTCTGTTCATGATGCATGAGCTCTTCACCCAGTTTATTTTTCAGATACACATGAAAAACAATCTGATCTTCTTCCAGTACATTCAGCATCGCCGTACGTGCTTTGGGTTCCATGACTTTAAAGGAATTGATCGACTCACAAGACATGGCTTGCATATCCAGTTTAATCCGCTCATCCAGCTGGTCGCCCTCATAAGCCATATGCCGCATGTAAAAACGGATATTGGGATATTGATCCAGCACACTAAAATCCATTTTCATGGCCTGCATGACAGGTCGGGCCTGTTCCGCAAAAGCTGAAAATCCACCTGATTTCAGTCCTGTGCGTGCTTCATCTTCAAGCTGCATAATCTGATATTTGGGGTAAGCCCAAAATCCCCCGAATGCGATCATCCCAATAACAACCAGAATAAGTGGCATACTTTCTTCACCTTTTTATTGATTTTTGTGATTCTTGACTATTTTTCGAGAGTATAGCGGTATTTTTGACCAAAAATTACGGGGAAATATTTTATTAATACTTATTAATTTTATGTTTTTTAATGGGAAATCCGTTTAAAAATCATTCGATATCTGCCAGCTAGCTTATTTACTCTTTTGAGGAGAATCACTGTATTGATCGAGTTTTGAAGTGAATCAACTGGCATCATCTACCAGATACGCTTAATTATGAGAGCCAATTTAAAGTGAAAATCACCGCTGCATTTCCCGCCCGGTTCTACCGTTTTTCTCGTTGCTATTTTTAAATCGTAGATAAATTCCATTATTTTTTTAAGTTTTTATGGCTTTGACGGCTTATTTAATTTATTTAAAGTTACTTTTCCAGTACAATGACAACGCTTAATCCTGTGCTTTTCTTTCGATCAGATACCGAAAATCAAGCCTTTGCATGCCTTTGAAAATTCGCGTGGCCTATAATTGTAATGACTCAAATTATCCATAACACTATGGAATCTGCTCCGCACATTCGGGTTCTGGATGAATGGCAGGATACAATTCCAGAGGATCTGTACATTCCTCCAGCGGCATTTGAAATCTTATTAGAACATTTTGAAGGCCCACTCGACTTTTTAATTTACCTGATTCAAAAAAACGGTTTTGATCTGTTACAGGTCGATATCGCGCCGATTGCAGCGCAGTATTTGTCTTATATGGACGCGATGAAATCCCTGAACATCGAGCTGACGGCCGACTATATGGTGATGGCAGCCTTACTGGCAGATCTGAAGTCACGTTTGCTGTTACCTAAACCGAAAAGCCTGGCTGCGATTGAACAGGATCCAAAACAAGAACTGATTGACCGTTTAGAAAATTATTTAAGAATTAGACAGGCAGCAGAACGTCTGGGCCAGATGCCGATTCTGGAACGTGACACTTTCACGACCAATGTCAGTCTGGGTGAAATCCAGCAGCCGAATGAAGGCTATTCAAGCGATTTATTGCGTGATGCCTTGCTTTGTATATTTAACCGTCCTGAACCCGTGATTCATCAGGTACAACAGGAACCGGTACTGTTGGAAGAACGGATTGCCTATATTGAAAGTTGTATTGAAACTGGCGACGTACTCAGTTTCAAAGAGTTGTTAAAACCGAGCCAAGGCCGTATGGGTATGGTGGTGACCTTTATGGCGGTACTGGAACTGACCCGACAACAAAAAATTCAGATTATTGCTACAGGTATTGAAGCCCCGCTCGCGATTCAAGGAGCCAGCCAATGACACCCGATCAAAATACGCTGTTATCTGCAGAAGATAATCTGCATGAAGTATTGATGCAGCTTGAAGCCATTATTTTTGCCAGCGACTCTGCGGTTTCATTGGCTCGTCTGAAAGAAACTTTTCAGGATCGCTATAGCAAGCAGGAATTACGCCAGTATTTACAACAACTTTCCATGCTGATGCATGGTCGTTCAATCGAACTGATTGAAACAGCACAAGGTTATCGTTTTCAAGTGCGTGCAAAATATCGTAATATTATTGCACAGACCTGGCCTGAGCGACCGGCTCGCTTGTCGCCTTCATTACTGGAGACGCTTGCGGTGATTGCCTATCACCAGCCAGTGACTCGAGCGGATATTGAACAGATTCGTGGTGTCACGAATAACAGTCAAAACTTGCGTACGCTGTTTGACTGGAACTGGATTAAAGAGTCTGGATTTCGTGAACTCCCTGGAAGACCTGCGTTGTTAATGACAACGCCACAATTTTTAAATGCGTTTGGCCTGAATAGTTTGGGCCAATTGCCTCCCCTGCAGGATGCCAAGGAAGCTTTTATGGCCCTCGATGCGAATGCACCGAAGTCATAAATAGGTGAACTGTTGATAATTATTTCTAAGGTTATGCTGTCATGAGTGAAAAGTTGCAAAAGGTGCTTGCACGCGTTGGTTTGGGTTCTCGCCGTTATATGGAAGAAGTCATTGCCGCGGGTCGTGTAAGTGTCAACGGGCAAATTGCCCAAGTGGGTGAACGAATCGAACCAGGTGATGAGCTTCGCATCGATGGTCGTAAAGTTGCCTTCCAGATTGAAGACGAAATCCGTCGTCGTGTCATTATTTACTACAAGCCTGAAGGCGAGATCTGCTCACGTAGCGATCCTGAAAACCGTCCGACCGTGTTTGAACAGCTGCCTGCTATTCCGGGCGATCGCTGGGTAATGGTGGGTCGTCTGGATATTAACTCGACCGGTCTGCTTTTATTCACAAATGATGGTGAACTTGCGAATCGCTTGATGCACCCATCGAATGAAATCGAACGTGAATATGCAGTTCGTGTCATGGGTGAAGTAACGCCACAAATTCGTAACAACATGCTTAAAGGCGTGGTGCTAGACGATGGTCCGGCAAAATTCGAATCTTTCTCTGAACTGGGCGGTGACGGGATCAACCGTTGGTTCCAGGTCGTGGTGAAAGAAGGTCGTAACCGTGAAGTACGTCGTATCTTTGAATCACAAGGCCTGAAAGTCAGCCGTCTACTGCGTACCCGTTATGGTACTGTGATTTTGCCACGCGAACTGCGTACCGGTCGCTGGATTGAACTGGATAAAAACGATATCGACAACCTGACCAAAGCTGTGGAATTGAAGCCACGTCAAGGTACAGGCTTGTTTGGTATGGCGAAACGCCGTAATGAACGTATGCAGGACAAGCCGATGGCTGCACGCCGTGGCGGTTTCTTGCGTCAGCAACGTCGTGACAGTGATGAGCAACCACAAAATAATACTGGCCGTGAGCGTCGTGATGACAATGCTTATGGTCGTCGTGACAGAGCTGAAAACCAGAATGGCACTCAGTTTGTGCGTCGTGAAAACCGTCCGGATCAAGGCTTTGGTCGTCGTGAAGAGCGTGATGAAAATGCGCCGCGTCGTCCATACGGTATCAACAAAGGCTTTAAAAAGTTTTAATTAAGATAAATAAAAAAAGTCAGGCACATTGCCTGACTTTTTTTATGCCTTATGCATCAGGCACTTTGTGGAATCCCTTGCGGAATGGCACCGAGTAAACGCTTGGTATATTCATGCTGTGGAGATTGATACAATTCATCTGAATTGGCGATTTCCACCAATTCACCATGATTCAGCACCATGATCTGATCTGAAATATATTTCACTACCGACAAATCATGTGAAATAAAGATATAGCTGAGTCCGAATTCATCCTGCAAATCTTGCAGTAAATTCAGCACCTGCGCCTGTACTGAGACATCCAGTGCCGAGACCGATTCATCGCAGATCAAAATCTCAGGCTTTAAGGTCAGGCAACGTGCGATTGCAATCCGCTGACGCTGACCACCGGAAAACTCATGCGGGTAGCGATAAAAAGCCTGAGCAGGCAAGCTGACCCGTTCCAGCAAATCCAGAGCCATTTGTTTGCGTTCGGCATCATCCTGACCAATCTTGTGAATCTGCATCGGTTCCATCAGGATTTGCCCTACGGTAAAGCGCGGATTCAGAGAAGCATAGGGATTCTGGAAAATGATCTGGATTTTACGTTGATACTGGGTAAATTCCTGTTCCGACATGTCCAGAATGTCCCGACCCTGAAACAGTGCCTTACCGCCCGTAGCCTTTTGCAGACGCATCAGCAACAAGCCAATGGTGGTTTTACCCGAACCGGACTCCCCGACCAACCCCAAGGTCTTGCCTTTGGCCAGCTGAAAAGAAACTCCTTTTACTGCTTGAAACTCATCTTTGCCAAACAGTCCTTTACGACTATAAAAAGATTTTTGCAGATCCCGTACATCCAGAATAATTTCCTCTCCGCCCTTTAGTCCACGTGAACGTTGCGGAAGCTGAGTATTCAGACGAATATCTTCCAGCCAGGTTGAACCATCCTGTTTCATAAAATCGCTGATCATCGGCAAACGTAACGGACGTTGCGAGAGTTGCGGGCGGCAGTGCAACAAGGCTTTGGTATACATGTCCTGAGGCCGGTCCAGCACCTCCCGAACCGGACCCTGTTCACGGATTTCCCCATGGCGCATCACAATCACCTGATCGGCAATTTCACCAACCAATGCAAGATCATGGGTAATAAACAGCATCGACATCTGGCGACGCTGACGCAGCGATTCCAGCAAGTCCAGAATCTGCTTTTGAATAGTCACATCCAGGGCTGTGGTCGGTTCATCTGCAATCAACAGTTTAGGTTCACAAGCAATGGCCATGGCAATCATGACGCGTTGCTGCTGTCCACCGGAAAGCTGCCCCGGATAGGCATCAATTTTAGTTTCTGGCGCAGGGATCCCTACTTCTTTGAGCAGTTCCAGGGTACGTTGCCGCGCCTGTTTTTTATTCATGCCCAAATGTAGTTGCAGGATTTCTGCAATCTGCATGCCTACCGTAAATACCGGATTTAGTGAAGACATTGGCTCCTGAAAAATCATGGCAATGTCTTTGCCGCACATCTTGCGCATTTCACGGGTTTTAAGCTTGAGCAGGTTTTTCCCTTCAAAGATGATCTGGCTATCTTCTGAAATACGTGCGCTTTCTGCCGGAAGCAGGCCCATAGTGGCGAGGGAAGTGACCGACTTGCCACTTCCCGATTCGCCTACCAGTGCAACTGTGGTATTGGCCGGAATCTCGAAAGAAACCCCTTTTACAGTCTCAATATATTCTTTATTTTCACCTTTAAAACTGACTCGCAGATTTTCTACGCGAAGTAGCGCAGGTGCTGTGCTTGGATTGATTTCAGACATCGTTGCGCTCCTATTTCAGTTTTGGATCTAATGCATCACGGAGTGCATCGGTAAACATCGAGAAAGCAGTTACCAATACCGCCATGGCGATTGAGGCTGCCGCCAGTTGCCACCATTTACCCAAAATCAGCTCGCTTTGTGCTTCATTTAGCATACTGCCCCATGACACTACCCCGATAGGCACACCGAAACCGAGGAAGCTCAAAATGACTTCGGACTTGATAAATGCCACCACCAGAATAGACATCTGTACCAGGGCAATATGGCTGACATTGGGAAAAATATGGACAAACATACGACGCATATTACTCACGCCAATCGCCTTGGCAGCCAGCACATATTCACGTGCCGTATGCTTCATGTATTCAGCACGAACCAAACGGAAGACCCCGGTCCAGCCAGTCAGACCTAAAATCAGGATGATTGATAAAATACCTTTCTGCTGTAACACTGCGGCAATGGCCAAAACCAGCAACAGATAGGGAATCGAGGTAAAGATATTATAGAACCAGTTTAGGAAATCATCGACCCAACCACCAAAGTAACCTGCTATTGCACCCAGTGCAGTCCCAATCAGTACAGCGACAAAGGCTGCAATCAGTCCAACCAGAATCGAGGTTTCAGCCCCCTTAATGGTTTTCTGTAAAACATCCTGCCCCCATTTATCGGCACCGAAGACCAGACTTTGCTTGAGTTCCCCACTTTCATCCATCAGCTGGCCACCGAGTTCCTGATTAATGGCCTTCATGTCTTCTGCCAGCGGATCGACCACTCCATAATAATCGATGCCTGCACCAGCACCCTGCTCAGCAGCAATTTCAGCATTTAATTCAGCAATGACATCTTTTAAGGGATCAACTGGATTGACCGGTACAGCAACAGATTCTGTACCCTGTTCTGCATCAGATCCAGCCGGAACTGGCGCTGCACTGATAAAACTCGGCGGTGCATAGCTGACCGCCACTTCTTTATTCCAGTCTTTGGCAATTAGGCCGCTCATTGACAGTACCAGCAGCAGCAGATAAAACAGCACCACATACAGGGAAAACATGGCAATCCGGTCACGTTTCAAACGGCGCATGGCCAGTTGCCATAATCCTGTTGAAGCCGATTCAGGTGCTGCTTCAGCCGCTTGTTCTTTTTTAAATATCGCACTCAGCATAATTCACCTACTTCAACTGTACACGCGGATCGACCCATTTATAGATCAGATCGGCAATCAGGTTGAATATCATGGTCGCAGCAGCAACATAGACCGTAATGGCTTTAATCACAGGAAAATCGGAACGTTCTACCGCAATAATGACTTCACGGCCAATTCCAGGAATACCAAAAAAACGTTCAATCAGGAAAGCACCGATCAGCAGTGCTGGAAGTCCTGCCATGACATCGGTAATAATCGGAATCGAGGCATTGCGCAAGACATGCACGCCCATGATACGGTTTTCACCCAGGCCTTTGGCACGCGCAGTACGTACATAGTCCTGATTAACTTCATCCAGTACGAAACTACGATACAGGCGTAGTGTTGGTGCAATACTTACCACCAACATAATCAGCACAGGTAACAAGGCATATTTGAAAAGGTTGTCAGCGAAATTATCACTCCAACCCTGTACCGGGAACCAGCTCAGTTCATAAGCCAGGAAATACTGGAACACGATGATGTAAACCAGAATACTGATCGACATACCGATCGTACACAGCATCATGATCATGCGATCTGTCAAAGAACCACGAACCGAAGCCACACCCAAAGCCAAAATGATAGAAATAATAGTTTGCAGAATGGTCAGTGGAATCAGAATGGTCAGTGAGGGCCCCAAACGGGTGGTGATAATCTGTGCCACCGATTCTCCGGTACTCCAGCTCACCCCATAATCAAAGGTTAAAATCTGCTTGATAAAGATCCAGAGTTGTACGTAATACGGTTGATCCACACCCAGTTGCTGACGGATGTTTTCAATCTGTTCCGCATTGGCCATTTTACCGGCCAGAATATAGGCAGGGTCTCCGCCTACCCAGTTAAACAGCAGGAAAATCAGCAAAATCACCCCGAGCATGGTCGGGATCATTTGCCAAAGCCGTCGAATAATATATGCCAGCATCGCTTGCCTTCCTTAATTTTTTCCAGAGATTTCATTAAAGAAAGCTTTGCTGTCCGGATCACGACCCAAGAAGTCTTTCACCATTTGCTCGCCATGCTTTTGTCCGCCTTGGGCCAGGACCGTATTGCGATAATGCGCACCGACTTTCTTGTCCATCAGCTGATCGCCAAAGGAGGAAAGCATATCCAGGGCAATGACCTCAGACCACATATAGCTGTAGTAACCCGCCTGATAGCCGCCCATCAGATGCCCGAACTGTCCCGGGAATTGCTGACCGTTAACATAACCCAAGGCAGTTTTACCTTCCATATCCTGCCAGAGTTTTAAAGGCTCAATGTTTTTTGCATCTTTACCATGCAAGGCCATATCATATTGGGCATATAAAGCCTGACGGGCATAATGCAGGCCTCGGCCGTAATTCTTCACATTCTTTAAGCGCTCGGTCATGGCAGCATCCACCCGAGGACATGCCGGCTCACAGTAATCTGCTACTTTTGACAAGGTTTCCAGACGGCGTGCCCACTCTTCATACATCTGTGATGGTGCTTCTACAAAGTCACGCTCTACCGAGGTACCAGACTGTTCTGTATAGCGGGTCTTCGAAAGAATCCCGTGCAAGGCATGACCCATTTCATGCACAAAGGTTTCCAGTTCATTGCTGTTCAAGCCCTTACGGTTAAAATTGGTCACCAGTACCGATACCGGACGACGCTGATTCAGGGTACTGCCGCCATAAGCTCCCCAGACAGCTGCATGCCCATATTTGCCTTCACGCGGGTATTTATCAACATATAATCCGCCCAGGAATTCGCCCGTAGCCTTGTCATGTACCGCATAATATTCCACTTCATCATGCCAGGCCTTGACTTTCACCGGCTTGAACTCAATGCCATAGAGTTCCGAAGAAATAGAGAATAACCATTTTTGCGATGCTTCTGTCGGGAAATAATCCCGCAATTTTTCCTGGTCTACCTTGTATTTGGCCTGACGCAGTTTTTCACTCCAATAACCCTGATTCCAGCGTGTAATTTCTGCTTTCTCTAACGGAACTTTTAAAGTTTCAGCCTTGAACTGGCGTAATTGTTCTACATCCTGCTTTTCTAGAGGTGCAACTTTGGCATAAACCTCATCCAGAAAACCGTTCACTGCTTCCGGAGTTTTGGCCATGCGGAATTCAAGCGCAGAATGGGCATAGCTTTCCTTGTCAAAAAGTTGTGCCATTTCATAACGCAGATCAATGGCCTTTTTCATGAATTGCAGGTTTTGTTCAGTCCCGCGACGCGTGTAAGCGGTCTGGTAACGTTTGCGTGCTTCATCACTTTCTGCCAGCTCCATAAAAGGCTGATATTCCGGATAATCAAAGCCAAGCAGATAATTGCCCTTTTCATTTTTCTTTAAATTTGCGACGTAACTTTCTGGCAGGCCTTTCATTTCAGCTGGAGTAAATTCAACTTTTTCAGGGTTATCCCGCACATTTTTGGAAAAATCCTGTCCTAGTTTGGTACTTTCTTCAATAATTTCTTTCAGTCGTTTCTGTTTTTCTGCACTGAGTTGTACCCCGGTGTTCTCAAACTGCTCCAGAATATCTTCTAAAAATTTCTGATCAATCGGATCGCTGGCTTTCAGTTTTTTGAACTGTCCATACAGTTTCGGATTCTGATACAGGGTGGTCTGGTATTTGCTGATTTTAAGTTCACAGTCATCGGCTGCCTGACGCAATGCAGGATCCGGATCGACATTACTATATAGTCCCACTGCTGCACCGAAATCACGGGCTTTGGCATGCAATTCATCCCATTCAGCCAGATAAGGTCCTGCCTTGGCTTTATCTTTAATTTTTTTATTTTCAAATATCTGGATATCTTTTTGCATGGAAGCCAGACTGGCATCACATAAAGACGGAATTTCTGCAGCCTTGAACAATTGCAACAGCTGTACTTGGGTATCTGCCGCTACACCTTGATATCCCCCCATTATCATTAAACATAAGGTACTTAATTTTAAAGACTTTGATTTCATATTCATCTCCAGATTTTTTCTTACTTTTTCGTATTAATATCGATATACATCCATTCTGAAGACAGAATCGGATGAGACTTATGTCCAATAATTTGGGGTTGGGTCAAGGCGTTACGGTAGGTGCTATAGAGCATCAGGGTTGGCATGTTGACTTCGAGAATCCTGGTCATTTTGCGATAGAGCAGATCACGCTCCGGACCTGGCGGCATGCTCTGGGTTTGCTCGTAAAGACGGTCAAATTCAGGATGCTTGAAACAGGCATTGTTGGTGACATTGACATTCTTGCCATAGAACAGCTGCATAAAATTGTCGGCATCCGGATAATCGGCAATCCATGCAGAACTCTTGAACATGGTTTTACATTGCTTTTCCAGCTTGATGCCTTCAGCAAATGGCATGGCCTTACTGGTCAGCTGAATATGGATACTGTCCAGGGTCTTTTTCCAGAATTCACCCTGCTGCTGGCCCCGACTGGTATTCCCAGTAATCAGTTCAATCACTAGAGGTTTACCTTCAGGCGTCTTGCGCCAGCCATCTGCACCGATCTTGTAGTTATAGCGGTCGAGCAACATGTTGGCTGCTTTGACTGAATAGGGAATACTGCTTTTATAGGACGGTGAATAGCCTGCTACTCCTGGGGGAATAGGCATGTGGAGTTTTGCTCCATCTCCCTTAAGTAATACATTGATCATGTTTTCCACGGAAAATGCCATCGCCATGGCACGACGTAAGGCAATTTTTTCTGGCGCGAAACCACCCACGACCGGGTTTTGCATATTCCAGTAATGATAACTAATGGAGGGCTCTAAAATACGTGACAGCTTCACCCCCTGCTGAGCCAGCTCAGGCTTTAATTTATCGCCATCGAGGGCCTGAACGACGATATCACCCTCAATTTCGAGCAAGTCCAGTTCATTTTTCTTAAATGCCAGCATTCGTGATTGCGCTTCTTCAATAATACGCACATCAATAGTGCCGATTTGAGGCATTTTTTTGCCCTGCATGGCTTTTACAATGGCCTGATCTTCTGCACCACTGGCTTTAAAGTCCCAGACAAAACCACGATAAGCTGGATTTGGTTTTAAGATCATCCGTGAGCCTGGTGTCCAGCGGCTGAGCACATAAGGACCAGTTCCCACTGGCCTATTCATGACCCAACCTGCTTTGTCTTTATATTTTTCAATCACTTCACGAGCCACTGCAGCGGCAGGCCCATGTGCCAGCAACATCGGAAAGTTCTGATCCGGATTATTCAGCTTTAATACCAGGGTATAGCGGTCTGGGGTCTGAATACCTTCAAACGGATTTTCATAGGCTTTGCCATTCTTTTTGGTTAGGGCCATCCATGCGTCCAGCCCTTTAATTCGACCATCCAGCAACCAGCTGTTCGGTGAATGCAGCTTTGGGTCCAGTAGACGTTTCAAGCTATAAGCATAGTCATACGAGGTCAGTTCACGTTTTTTACCGCCGAAGACCGGATCATCGGCAAAGTAAATACCCTTTTTGATTTTGATGGTATAAGTCAAACCGTCTGCACTCACTTGAGGCAGACTTACTGCAGTCAAGGGTATCAGTTTCGCTGGCGAGGCCAGATAGTCATAGGTAAATAAGGTCTCAAAAATCGCGGCATTAATCTTGGCTGAATAACGGTCATGGATATAACCCGGATCAAAACCGGTTTCAGCCGCCGGAAATACTGTTTTTAAAACCTTATTCGGGTTGGCAGGATTGCTGGCCCATGTCGGTGCACTCCCTGCCATCATCAAACCAGCCATTAACACCCCACTGGCCAGTTTTTTTAAAGTATTTTTATTCACATTCATACTGGTTCTTAATCTTCTCAGGTTATTTTTTAACAGGTTCAATATCCATATATTGCCAAACTGCTCTGGTCACCGGATGGGCCTTAAAGCCCTGTACATGCGGATGAACCAACCAGTTACGTATCCGGGTATTGTGCAGAATCCACGGATTATCGGCCTCCATCTGGCGGTTCATCTGCTCATAATATGGAGTCCGCTGCTGCGGCGGCAGTTTCATCGCAGTCTGGTACAATGCGTCATAGGCTTTTGAGGTATAGCAACTCAGGTTGCCTTGCTGCGCATTTGGCCCATACAGTAACTGGGCAAAGTTTTCCCCTTCCGGATAGTCCGCAATCCAGGCTCCACCCCACATCATATGCTTGCATTGGGTGGCTTCTTTTAAATTGTCAGCAAAATTACTGACCTTGAAATCAATTCGTACCCCGATCGCATCCAGATTCTTTTTCCATAATTCTGCAGAAATCACCGAAGAGCTTGAACTGGTTGAATTCATTTTTAGTATCAAAGGTTTACCATCGGGCAAGGTGCGGTAACCATCAGCGCCTTTCTTATAACCAAAGCGGTCAAGCAGTTTATTGGCCAGTAATGGGTTATAAGCAATACTGCTTTTATACTTCGGGTCATGTCCACCCACTCCCTCTGGCAAAATCATTTCAGCTTTATCGGCATGACCTTTGTACAGCTGCTGGATAGCTTCTTTCTGGTTATAGGACAAGGCAAGAGCACGACGTAAGGCAATTTTTTCCAGTGAATTTCCACCAATTAACGGATCACGCATATTCATGATGGTATAGGTAATTTCCGGTTCTTTATTCGGATAATGCAGGATGCCTTTTTTCTTGTATTCACTTTTCAGCTGCTTATTTTCCAGTGCCTGTTCGGCACCGCTCGCAGTGAGTTTGTCATAGTCCAGTTGTCCAGACTTTAAAGCCAGCCAGCGAGACTGTTCTTCTTCAATAATACTGATTTTGACCTTGCCAATTTGCGGCATCTGCTTGCCTTGCATGGCTTTGACAATACGTTGATCCCATTCGGAACCATCGCCCTTAAAGTTCCAGACAAAACCACGATAATTCGGGTTGGCAGTCAGTTCAATACGGCTACGCGGCACATATTTGTGTAACTGATACGCCCCTGTTCCAACCGGATGCTGACCTGCCCGATGACCATAATGTTCGATCGCTTCCCGTGCGGTACCACTAAAAGCAACATAGGCCAGAATATATGGAAAATTCAGATCGGAACGGGTCAAGGTGATTTGTAAAGTATATTTATCTAGTGCTTTTAAACCGGGAATAGGCGCATCGTAGTTGAACTTGCCAGTTTTTTTAGCCTGCTGGATGACCTGATCTGCCCCAAGAATTTTTCCCTCAATAAAAGAAAAAGACGGAGAATGATTTGTGGGATCCATGATCCTTTGCATGGAGTAGATATAATCACGTGCCACCAGTTCACGCTTCTTGCCCTGAAATACAGGATCAGGACTAAAATAAATTCCTGGCTTGATTTTAAAGGTATAGACTTTGCCATCCTGTTCAACCTTGGGTAAGGATTCGGCGGTATTTGGTACCAGAATTGCCGGCCGCGCCAGATAGTCATAACGCAATAAAGGTTCAAAAATGGCTTCAGCAACGCTACCACTATAAAAATTATAGGTTTTGACCATATCAAAACCATCATCAGGTGCTTCGAAAGCCAAGTTTAAAACTTTATCCGGATGTGCAGATGATTTTGCCCAAGAGGCTTGCCCCGTAGTCATGGCCAAGGCCAAAATTGTCATGCTGAAAAGTGCTGATTTCAAATTTGTACCTATTCTTGATCTTGAAGTTTTATTGCTATAGGAAGTCTTTAACACATCATCCCATATTTGCTTCAATGGATGGGTCAAAGCTGGACAGATGGAATAAAATGAACAAAGCGAATTTCATGCCATCCTCGAAAAATAACGATTTTTTCCTGTTATTAACTCAAAAAAGCTTATTTTTATTAATCATTTAAAACATTATCAATAACATAATATTTTCCATGAATCATTAATTTAATATTTATTCTTAAAATCTAGCTCCAAGCCTAGTCTGCACAAAAATAACTCAACCCTGTTTCATCTTATTGCACTATTGTATACCTTTAGGTAAACAATAAATAAACACAAGTACTTGTATTATAAATAATTTATTTTAAAAAAATATTATATATTTTATGTAAAAATTATGCACCATGATTAAACTTTATTCAATTTCTCTTTCAGTTTTAGATTCCTTTCTTATTCATTAAATATTTATTTTTTACTTTCTCATGGTTTCCTATAGAGACTTTCTTCAGATTTTAAACCCCACTCTCTTAATTTTTCTTCATCAAAACTTAGTAAATCTCCAAAAAAATCAAATTAAATATAATTTTTTCAATCACTTAATATTTTTTAAAATTAATAATTTATAAGTTGGCATTCGCTTTGCTTAAGTCCTCCCAGCACTACTTCACATAACAAAAGGGTGAAAATTACGATGAAAATAAACAAACTAGTCGGATCTATGGGGGCTCCAACAGTTGGCAAGACAATACTCAAGTTAAGTACGCTTACCTTAAGTATGATGTGCTTGTCTTTGGCACATGCAGCCGATGAACCAGAAAACTCTGCCGCTCAACCTACCAAGGTTCAAAAAGTGACAGTGACAGGTTCATCTATTAAAGGAGTAGCTGCACAAAGTGCATCTCCTATTACTGTGCTTAAAGTCGAAGATCTGGTGAATCAGGGGGTCACCACGGTTGAAGAAGCAATTAATAAAGTAAGTGCTAACCAAGCTGGTTTTGCTGTTTCTCAAAATATTGGTAAAAGTAATACTTCAGGTTCTTCTGCCAACCTGCGTGGGATTGGTACTGATAAGACCTTAGTTTTATTAAATGGGCGTCGTTTGGCGAATAGCCCATTTAGTACTTCTGAAGTCAACCTGAATATTATTCCACTCGCGATGGTTGAGCGAATCGAGATTCTGCGCGATGGCGCTTCTGCGGTTTATGGTGCTGATGCAATTGCTGGGGTAATTAACTTTATTATCAAAAAAGAATACCAAGGTTTTGGTATTTCTGGTGGACTGCAAGCACCTGAAGAAAAAAATGGCGACAAATATGATGTCTCTATTTTCGGTGGTTATGGTGATCTGGATGAACAAGGTTTCAACG
The DNA here is from genome assembly GCF_024129855.1 of Acinetobacter lwoffii. Lineage (GTDB taxonomy): Bacteria > Pseudomonadota > Gammaproteobacteria > Pseudomonadales > Moraxellaceae > Acinetobacter > Acinetobacter lwoffii_L. The sequence goes on along the minus strand of NZ_JAMXXC010000011.1, from coordinate 66,633 downwards.
TTTACGGTGTAGTCGATTATCGTACTTCTGACATGATCATGGCCAAAGATCGTAAAGTCAGCCGTCGTGGTGGTTTGATTCCTGAACTCAACATGGCGATTGGTTCCGGTTCGGGCTTTCCTGCTAACTTGCAATCTTCAAGTCTAGGCATCGTTAACCCTTATATCAATCAGAACTGTAATAATGCCCCGAATATGTTTATCTCAGGTAGTCGCTGCCTGTTAAATACTCAAGCACTTATTGGCATTACCCCAGATGAAGAAACCTTTTCTGCTTTAGCCAAAGGTACATTCAAATTAACCGATTCATTAAATGCCGTTGCTGAATATATTTATACCGAAAGTGAAGTGACAACTTCAATTGCTCCAGATGTATGGGCTGGAACCCTTTCTATTCCAAATACCAGCAAATATTACCCTGGCCAAGGTATTACCCCAGGTATTGCGGGTCTTGCAGATTCAAGAGTCCCACTTTTTTTACGTTCACAGTCAGGTAACCGTGTTTCTCAATCAGTGAATGAATCAAACCGGTTCTTTGTCGGGATTGAAGGTGAAGTTGCAGGTTGGGATCTAAATGGTGGCGTAACCTATGCCAAAGGTGAAGCAACCGACAATTTCGTAAGTGGCTATCTGAACCAGAGCCAAGTTCAAGCTGCGCTCAATGATGGCACATTAAACCCATTTGGTCCTCAGGCAGCTGCAGATGCTGGAAAATGGTCAACCTTTGATGCAGTTGGTCCTACAAATATGGCAAGCCTGGATTCTACCACTGTAGATTTCACTGTCAGCCGTCCGATCTATGAACTTCCTGCAGGTGAAGTTGGATTTGCATTAGGCGGAAGCTTTACAACCCAGGACTGGGAAGCCAAAGTGAATGCTGATCTTGTTCGCCAGGTTCCAGGAAGTGGTATTGACCCGGACAAGCCTTCAAGCTCCGGTGACCGCGATATTACTGCAGTATTTACAGAATTGCACATTCCGATCTTGCCGAGTTTAGAAGCTCAACTTGCAGCACGTTATGATGACTATAGTGACTTTGGTGACACTTTCAATCCAAAAGTATCTCTACGTTGGGAACCACTGAAAGAACTGATGTTCCGTAGCTCTTATAGCACTGGATTCCGTGCCCCAAGTATGTGGGAAATCAACTCTTTACAAAGTGAAACCAATACTAGCACTAACTTCAATAACCCACGTTTTTGTGATGCTAACGGTCAACCGACCAGCACCCAATTTGCAGACCAATGTGGTATGCAGTTCAAGCGTAAACAAGGTGGTAACCCAGACTTACAGCCAGAAGAATCAACCTCTTTTACAGCCGGATTCGTATATGAACCAATCAAGAATCTGGTATTCACCGCTGATTACTACAATATTGACATTGAAGGTTTAGTCAGCTCAGTTACTCCTAATGACATTTTTAATGACCTTGATCGCTATGGCAATCTGATCGTTTACGCTCCAGATGGTCGTATCCAGTATTTAAATACAACTCTACAAAATATGGGTGGATTAAAAACTGAAGGGATTGACCTCAGCCTGAACTACTTAAGCCCAATGACAGCAACAGGCCGTTTTGGTTTTGGGATTGATGGTACCTATGTCATCAAAATGGATGAGCAAGAAGAACCAAACGGTGAATGGGAAGGGCTCGTCGGCATCTATGATGATCCTGCAGTCGTCCGCTGGAGACATATTGCCAATATCAACTGGTCTTATGAAGACTGGAAAATGAGACTAGAACAACAATATATCCGTGGTTATGAAGACTTTTCTCAAGAACGTGATGTAAGTGCCTATACGCTTTATAACTTTGCAGGCACCTATAGCGGATTCAAGAATTTAGAGCTAACTGCAGGTATTCGCAACATGTTTGATGCAGAACCACCTGCTTCTGATGCAACCAACAATGCTCAATATGGCTATGACCCTCGTCACGGTGATCCAATGGGCCGTACCTACTTCCTACGTGGTACTTATAAATTCTTTTAATTAATTACTTCGCAAACACTGCTGCCAAGCGGTGTTTGCGGTTTTCCCCGTTTAATTTTAGCCAAACAAAAAATAATGCTGCCTGTAACTAAAAAAATTTTCTCATCAGTGCACTATTTCCTGTTTGTCTTAAATTCTAGGAGTCATGATGGGCACAAAGTTTGAAGACTTAGAAAAAAACTCCGCCAAAAAACTGACTGGTATTGGGGTCGTTGTTTTTTTGCATATCCTGGTTGGCCTGGTACTCATGGCTGGTATGGCAAAAGACATTATTAAACCAACGGAACAGCCAGTTGAGCTAATGATTATTCAAGATATTAAGCCGCCTGAACCTGAGCCACCAAAAGAAACACCACCTGAACCACCAAAAATCGTGGAAAAAGTAGCACAAGTGCCTGAGGTGAAACCGGTTGAAAAAGTCGTTCCTGTACAGAAAACACTTCCAACACCAACCCAACCGACAACTGTTGCAGTACCTACTCCCGTTGCAGCGAGTCCTTCACCAAGTCCGGTAGCAGCACCGGCTCCAGTAGTCGCAGCCGCTCCAGCCCCAGCTCCTCCACCCGCTGGCGTAACTCGTGGTGTTTCACAAGGTGAAGCAGGTTGTAAACGCCCAGACTATCCACGTGATGCACTGATGAATGAAGAACAAGGTGAAGTCTTGATCTCTGTATATGTAAATACCACCGGCAAGGTCCAGGATGCCAAAGTGAAAAAGTCGAGCGGTAGTCGTGCGCTGGATCGTGCAGCATCCAAGGCCTTCAGCTTATGTACTTTCAAGCCGGCAATGAAAAATGGCGAACCGCAAGAATCTTGGTATGACATTCCATATGAATTTGTCCTTGACTAACAGATACAACAGATAAAGAAAAAAATCAGGAGATCCATGATGAAAAAATCACTAAAACCTTTAAAAAATATGACTGCTGCTGGTGTAATTGCCATGAGCACTTTATTACCTCTGCAAACAGTTTTTGCAGAACAGTCCGCTACCCCCAATACCAGTGCTGTCACTGAAACAGTGGTAACAACACCTGCAACAGCGGCTACACCGACCCCGCCACCACTGCCTGCTGAAGCTAGCGATGAAAAAGCTGGATACAATCCTTATGGCCTAGAAGCCATGTGGAAAGAAGGTGATATTGTTTCTAAAATCACTTTGTTTATTCTGGTGGTCATGTCGATCGGTACCTGGTACATCATGATCAGCAAATGCCTGCAACAAGGCAAGATTCGCAAACAGGCTAAGCAAGCTGAAAATACTTTCTGGGAATCATCTTCTCTAGATAATGCAACCGAGAATCTGGATGAAGCCAGCGTCTACCGTTTTATTGCGGAAAAAGGTATCAAGTCAACCAAAAATCATGGTGGCACATTACTTGAGCGTATTGATTTCAATACCTGGGTCACCATTTCGATTTCCCGTGCAATCGACAAAATCCAGAACCATCTGAGTGGTGGCCTGGCCTTCCTTGCGACAGTAGGTTCTACTGCGCCCTTTGTTGGCCTGTTTGGTACGGTTTGGGGTATCTATCACGCACTTACCGCGATTGGTGTTTCAGGACAAGCATCCATTGATAAAGTTGCCGGCCCAGTCGGTGAAGCACTGATCATGACAGCCATCGGTCTGGCAGTCGCAGTTCCTGCCGTGCTTGGCTACAACTGGTTAACGCGTCGTAATAAAGCGGTCATGGAAGAAGTCCGTACCTTTGGTTCTGATTTACACGCGGTATTACTCAGCGGTGAAATTACAACCAATAATTCTGTTAATCGTGACGTGAAGTAAGAGTGAGGCATCAGCCATGGGAATGATGGTCAATTCAAACGACAGCGATGATGAGGTAATTGGAACCATTAATACCACACCTTTGGTTGATATTATGCTGGTTCTGCTCATTATCTTCCTGATTACTGTACCGGTTGCCATTCATACCGTACCTGTCGATCTGCCTGAAGAAAGAAATGTACCGTATGAAACCAAACAGGAAAACATCCAGCTGGCTGTCAATAAAACTGGCGATATTTTCTGGAACGAAATTTATATTGCAGATAAAACAGTTTTACTGAGCCGTTTACAGGCAGAAGCACAGAAACGTCCGCAGCCTGAAGTGCATATTCGTGGTGATCAGTTAACACCTTATGAAGCAATTGATCAGGTGATTAGTACCACCCAACAGGCCGGTATTGGCAAAATTGCTTTTGTCACCACTCCGCCCGCTACACCTTAAGCACAAAGAAGGATTAAGTTTATGGGTATGAATGTTGGTTCAAATCAAGACGATGATGTGATGCTAGATGTCAACATGACACCACTGATTGATGTCATGCTGGTCTTGTTGATTATGTTTATTATCACAATTCCTTTGCCGAATAACTCGATTAATATCGATCTACCGAATGGAACGCCTCCTGTAACCGATGAAAAACCGCCTGAGCTGGTGGAATTACGTCTGGATGCACAAGGCAAGATTTTCTGGAATGAACAGCCGGTAGCAAATACCCAAGCTCTGGAAAACTTATTCAAGACAGTAGCGCAAAAAGCAGATCAGGATCAGATTAAAATCAAGGCGGATCGTGCCACTGAATACAAGCATATTGCGATGGTCATGGCGGCAGCTCAAAGGCTGGAGGTCAAAAAAATTGGCATTATGAGTAATAACAACTAAGTATTTTCAAGATATAAAAAACCCAGCATGTGCTGGGTTTTTTATTCATCCGGTTTTACATCTGTGACTGAATATAATTTTGCAGACCAATCAGTTCGATTAAGCGCAATTGTTTTTCTAACCAGTAAGTATGGTCTTCTTCGGTATCCGACATTTGCTGGCGTAACATATCACGGCTGATATAGTCACCTTTCTCTTCGCACAGTTTGATGCCCTGCGCCAGTTTTTCCCGCACATGATATTCAAGTTTTAGATCGGCTTTCAGGCAGCTCACCACATCCTCGCCAATCTCAACGTCATCGCGCTGCATGTTTGGCGTTCCTTCAAGGAACAGAACACGACGGATAATCGCATCCGCATGCTGGGACTCTTCTTGCATTTCGTGATCGATACGTTCAAAGATTTTGGTCAATCCCCAATCTTCATACATACGAGAGTGAATCAAGTATTGGTCACGAGCAGCCAGTTCGCCACCGATCAACATATTTAAATAATCTACGACTTCTGGATTTCCGCGCATTTGAATAACTCCCTACCTGTATTTTGCTATTATGGCGAAAAGCAATTGAATTTGCAAAGCTTAACCATGGTTAAATATTTGATTTTTATATAATTAAAATGAGAAGTACTTGCATTTACACTTTGTTCTTAATGAAATCCCATTTATAAAACAACACTTTGCACTTTCATTACGCTTGGCAATAACCTAAAACTGGCGAATAAACACATGCGTTAAAATTTGTAAATCTTAATTTTGACCAGACAGATTCATTCTTTTTGTATAAACATCACTGCATTGGCGTACTTCATGCTTAAATTTCGCTTATCATTCACACAAATTTAAAACAACAACGGTTCCGATATGACACATCCACAAACAACAGCGCCGGTTCTGGTTACCGGTGCATCGGGTTATATTGCCAGCTGGGTCATCCAGAAATTACTCACGCAAGGCTATACCGTACATGCCACGGTGCGCGACCTGAATAAAAGTAAGAGCTTTGCCCATTTAGAAAAAATTGCCGACAGCACTCCGGGAACTCTCAAGTTATTTCAGGCCAATTTATTAAGCCCGGGTTCTTTTGATCAGGCGATGCAAGGCTGTGAAATTGTCTTTCATATGGCCTCACCTTTTGTGGTCACCAACTATAAAGATGCAGTCAAAGATATTATCGAACCTGCGGTATTAGGCACTGAAAATGTACTGAATAGTGTCAATCAGACTGAATCAGTGAAACGCGTAATCGTCACATCGAGTATCGCATCCACTTATGGCGATGCCATTGATATTCTACAAACTGAGAATAACAGTTTTGATGAATCATGCTGGAATACCACCAGTTCGGCCACGCATCAGCCTTATCCTTATTCCAAAGTCATGGCAGAGCGTAAAGCCTGGGAAATGGCTGAAGCACAGGATCGCTGGGATCTGGTCTGTATCAATCCTGCACTGGTTTTTGGTCAATCCTTAACCCCAAATACCCAATCCGGCAGTGTGGAAGTCCTGCAACAGTTTGCCAACGGCATGACCCTGCTTGGCGTTCCACCGATGTGGAATGGCGTGGTCGATGTTCAGGATGTCGCTGAAGCGCATATCCGTGCTGCGTTTAATCCGCAAGCGCATGGCCGTTATATCATTTGCAGTGAAAGCTTGAGCCTGCTGGAAATGGGCCAAATTCTGCGGGCGCATTTTGGTAATAAATTTCCGTTCCCACGCAATCAATTGCCGAAGGCAGCTTTCAAACTGTTCGGGCCTGTAGCAGGTTTTAGCCGCAAATTTGTAGAGCTAAATATGGGTTATCCAATTTTCTTTAATGCCCAGAAAAGTAAAAATGAGCTCGGCATTGAGTATCGTCCGGTGAAAGAAAGTCTGGTTGAACATTTCCAGCAGCTACTCGATGATGGTGTTGTGAAAAAATATATTCCTTAATCTTTTTATGCAAAAAGCCACCCGAAGGTGGCTTTTTTAACTCTTATTCTTTCATGAAATGTGCAGAGATTTAGGCTTCAAGCTGACCATAGTCTTGCATCAAGCCAATAAACTGTTGTTCATTGATCACTGGAATACCAAGTTTTTCTGCTTTATCCAGTTTTGAGCCAGCTTTTTCACCCGCAACCACACATTTGGTTTTGCTGGATACACTGCCACTGACTCGTGCACCTAAGGCTTGCAATAACTGGGTTGCATCATCTCGTCCCATACTGCTTAAAGTCCCGGTGACCACCCAGCTTTCGCCGTTTAACGGCTGACGAGTCGGTGCGATCGGTGCATCCCAGTGAATACCGGCAGCCAGTAAACGATCCAGAACTTCCAGATTATGCGGTGCCTGAAAGAAATCCAGAATCCATTCCGCAGTGATATCACCTACATCCGGAGTTTTCTTTAAAGCCTCCAGATCGGCCTGACGCAAGGCATCCAGCGTCTGGAAAGTATTGGCCAGCATCCGCGCCGTAGTTTCACCCACCCCACGAATACCGAGTGCATAGATAAAAGCAGCCAGTGTGGTCTTTTTACTGTTTTCAATGGCATCCAAAAGATTCTGAACCGATTTGGCGCCCATCTTTTCAATACCGAGCAAAGTCTCACGATGTTCATGCAGATGGTAAATATCTGAGACATCTTTTAAAAGATTTAGATGTAGCAGTGACTCTACCCAGCGATCACCCAGCCCTTCGATATCAATAGCTTTACGCGAAACAAAGTGACGAATGGCCTCAATACGCTGCGCGGCACAATACAGCCCACCCGAACACCGTGCCAAGGCTTCGCCTTCCGGCATGACCACGGGTGAATCACAGGCTGGGCATTGCTCAGGTAAATGCACTTCGACTGCATCAACCGGGCGAAATTCCGGCCAGACTTTTTCCACCTTAGGAATTACATCGCCACTACGATAAACACTGACGGTATCACCAATACGTACATCCAGACGGTGAATTTCGCCAATATTGTGCAGGGTTACATTAGATACTGTTACTCCGCCGACAGCGACTGGATTTAAACGCGCAACCGGCGTTAATGTTCCAGTACGACCGACTTGCCAATTAATATTTTCTACTGTGGTCAGTGCAGCCACTGCCGGAAATTTATAGGCGGTGGCCCAACGAGGTTCACGGCTCAGGAAACCAAGTTGTTGCTGCTGTTTTAGGTCATTGACCTTGATCACCATACCATCGATTTCAACACTGAGGCTGGCACGCTCATCAATAATCTGTTCATAGACCTTTTGCACGTCCTGAATACTGTCACAGATAAAGTGACGCTCGCCAACCGCAAAACCGAACTGATGTAACCATTCCAGACTGGCAGACATGGTGGTTTGACCATGATGCGGTACACACTGTGCAATCCCATAAGCATAAAAAGCCAATGGCCGCGAGGCAGCAATGTTCGGATCCAGCTGACGCAAACTTCCTGCCGCAGCATTACGCGGATTGGCAAAGGTCTTTTCACCTTTGGCAGCATTGGCAGCGTTCAATTTTTCAAAACCGGATTTCGGCATTAGCACTTCGCCGCGTACTTCCAGCAAATCGGGAATGATACCATTCACCGGAGATAAAAGTTTCGGCAGGTTGCGAATGGTTCTGACATTCTGGGTGATGTCTTCACCGGTTTCTCCATCGCCGCGCGTCACTCCACGCGTCAATACGCCATGCTCATACCAGAGTGAAATGGCCAGACCATCAAATTTCAGTTCAACATCATATTCAATTTTTTGATTTGGCAAACGTTCTTCAATACGGCGGGCAAAAGCCAGCAGATCTTCCTGATTAAAGACATTGCCTAATGACAGCATCGGCACGGCGTGTGTTACGGTCACAAATTTTGAAAGCGCCTGCCCACCCACTTTATCTGTCGGGCTATCGGACTGGATCAGGTCAGGATATTGTTGTTCTAAGGCTTTGAGCTGATGAAAGAGCTGATCATATTCACTGTCTTCAATGCTCGGTTGATCCATCACATAATAAGCATGGTTATGCTTGGCAAGCAGTTGAATCAGTTGACGCATTTGCGCAATGACAGTGGCATCTTGGGTCATAATTTCACCATAAAAAAGGGCGGAAAATCCGCCCTGTAGAATATTCAGCTTTTGGCTATTATAAAAATTGCAGTCTACAGATTCAACTTGGAGATTGAACAAAGCAGCCTTAAACTTCCGTCCCTTGTCCAGCACGATAATCAATTGCCTGATGGCGCCAGAATTCACGTAATTGTGGAGTAAATTCCTGTTGATTCTGGTCATAGACCAGACCGTCCACTTCACGGGCAATCAGACGTGAAATACTGTCCATGGTATCAAACGCATTTTGTACATCGCTATGCGGTAAAGCCAGGAAGAATGCCAAACCTTTCACTTCCTGCGTTGATAAGGTTTCCAGATCAAAGCCTTCCATTCCGGTATCGGTCATTTGCAATACCGAGAACAGCAGTTTTGAACCATCTTCACTATAGCGGTGAAAACAGGCCAGTTCGCCATAACGCAGGCCATATTTCAGTAGAACTTTCAAAGTCTTATCACCTGAAAGTACACGACCTTGCGGATAGATATGCAAAGAAATAATGGTTTCAGCATTGGACAAAGCACTTTCTTCATCCACTATTTTTTGCTCATGCAGATGTGCATCCAGAATACTGCTTTCATCATTAAATTCAGAAATTTCTGCTTTTTCGATGTTGCTGTTCAGGCTGAATTCAGGCGTTTCTTCCTTGGTTTCAGTCTGGCTATTCTCCTGCTCTGCTTTTACTTGCGGAATATCTACTGCCGTGACTACCGACTTTGCCTCTACTTCAGCTTCTGTTGACGGGACAACTGCAAGAGTTTCGACCGCTGTCGGCTCAACTGGAGTTGATTCGGCCTTGTGAAATACTGAAGGCTTTTCAGGAGCCGGTTCATCTATACTCAGGCTTGGCTCGATACGATCAGATTCAACATCCTGTTGTGCCAACTGAGAACGTACATGCCTTGGAATGATAGGCGTCTGGCTATCCGGGTCGATATGCAGGTTGGCATCCAGTGAAGGTACAGCCTCCACAGGTTTTTTGAACAGCATTCTTATACCAAACAGCATAATCACAATTGCGATAACAATCCCGATAATGGTGGTGATTTCCATATTATACCTCCGCAGCTAGGCCGTATTCTTTTGCCTGTTCCAAATTAACTGTCACTAATTTTGATGTTCCCGGTTCAGGCATGGTTACACCTAAAAGATCAGTCGCCATCATCATTGCAAGTTTGTTATGGGTAATATAAATAAATTGCACGTGTTCAGAAAGCTCTTTGACTAAATTACAAAAGCGTCCCACATTGGCATCATCCAGGGGTGCATCGACTTCATCCAATACGCAAAATGGTGCCGGATTTAAGCGAAAAATCGCGAATACCAATGCTAATGCAGTTAAGGCCTTTTCTCCACCAGAGAGTAAGGCCAATGAGCTGTTTCGTTTACCCGGTGGTCGGGCCATCAGTTTTACCCCCGACTGCCAGCCATCTTCAAGGCTTAAACTCGCCTCACCACCTTCAAACACTTTCGGGAACAGGTTTTGCAGCTCAGCATTGACCTGATCAAACGTGTGCATAAACAGTTTACGAGTTTCCTGATCAATACTCTTCATCGCGGCCTGTAGCTGTTCAACCGTATTTTCCAGATCCTGCATCTGGTGACTCAGTTCCTCATAACGTTTTGACACTTCTTCATATTCTTCAGAAGCCGCCAGATTGACTGCACCGAGCTTATCAAACTGGGCCTGAGCTTTTTCCAGTTTGGCTTGATGTGCTTTAACATCAATATCCAGCCCGGAAATTACTTCACTATTCAATTCTTTCAGTTGTTCAGAATAATGCTGCAAATCAGATTTGGCTGCCTGCCAAGCCAGACGTTTTTCTTCCAGTGTAGTGCGAAGTTTTTCATCCTGCTGCTGAAAGCTGTGACGCTGTTCGGTCAAGTGCTGCTGTTTGCTCTGCACCTGATTTAATTCAATCTGCCAGTCGGCCCAAGTCTTTTGCAGTTTTTCAGTGATCTGCGCCTGTTCATTGAACTGGCTCTGTAAAGCAGGTAATTCCAGCTGTACCGGATCGACAAACTTTTTGGCCTGCTCGATTTGTGCAGTAATTTGTTGAGACTGTTCTTTTAGGAATACCTGATCTTTTTCCAGCAATTCGATCTGCTGCTGGCTTTGCACATTTTGCCGGCGCAGCACTTCCAGTTCCTGCTGCGCTTGCTGACTGAGCTGCTGTGAGTCATCCAACTGAGCGCTCAATTCTTCAAGCTGGAATTGCAGGGTTTTATAATTTGGTAGCGCCTGTTCCAGCTTGATATTCAAGGCATGCAGGTCAATTTCCAGATCATCTTTCTGCATGGCATCTTCTTCAAGCTGCTCATCCAGTTGTTGTAACTGATGCTGTAATTGCTGCTTTTGCAAGGCGAAAGCATGAGCGCTACTTTGTACTTTGGCAATGTGAATATCGAGTTGCTGCAGCTGCTTTTGGGTATGCTTGTGCTGCTCACTGATACTCTGAATCTGGTTTTGCAAAGCTTTAACCTGATCGGCGAATTCAGGTAACTGCTGCTCCAGCTGCATAAACTTAGGTTCAAGTTCCGCAAGCTGCTGCTCGATTTCATCCAGACGGATTCGATGACTCAATGCACCTTGTCCGGCCTGACTGGCTTCATCATAGTCCAGCGCAATGACCCAGTCTGACCCAACCTGATAGCCATCCAAACTCAGTAATGTCTGGCCTTGTAATAACTCAGTTTGAAGCGGTAATGCTTGTGCTAATGTATCTACGACTCCAACTTGCTGCCACAGTGAATAATGCGGAGATTCAATCCAGTCGGCCAGACACATCGTATTGGCAATCTGAATTTCATCCTGAACAGCCTGTTGCTTTAACTGACGTGCACGATCTTCAAGGAAATGCTCGCCCTCTGCCAGAATCTGGGCAGACAGCCACTTGGCCAGAAACTTTTCGATCAGGCTGGCATGTCCTTTGCCTGCATCATTGAGCTTAAGCACATGCATCAACTGGACCGCATCACTCTTGGCATTTGGGTTAGCTTTGGTCAGTAATTGGCTCAGGTTTTTCTTTTCTGAATGAAGTACCTGAATTTCAGATTTGAGCTGCATCAAGCGCTGTTGTTGGGTCGCCTGCTCTTCCTGAATCTGCTCGAATTGAGTTCTTAAATCTGTTAATTGAATTTCATAGCCAACGATTTGCTGTTCAGCTTGGGCTTTGTCTGCCTGATACTGCTCCAGCTCATCTTGATGCGCCTGTTGCTGAATCTGTGCACTTTGCTGTTGGAGCGTCTGTTTCTGATGTTCAATCCGCTCAATATTCTTTGCCAGTTGCTCGCTTTGAGCCAACATCTGTAATTTACGCTGTTGCTGCTGTTCAACCTGGGTTTTTATCTGGGTAAATTGCGCTGCCACAGTGCTATATTGAGATTTAAGCTCAGTCAGATTCTGGCTTTGCGCCTGACTCTGACCATCTTGCTGCTGCAATTGTGCCTGCTGATCTTCAAATTGCTGCTGTAAAGTATCGAGTTGCAGTTCAATCAACTGCAAACGCTCTTTGGTCTGGACTTTTTGCTGTTCCAGTTTGACCAGACTTGTAGAATTTTGCTCTAACAAAGACTGCTTTTGTTGCAGGGTCATTTCCAGTTCAGCCAGTTTTTTCTCGGCCTGTTGCCATTCGCTTTGCAAAGGGGTGGATTGCTGAATCAGACGCTGAAACAGTTCACTGGTGCTGCCCAAATCATGTTCAACGCTGGTCAGTTCGGAACGCACCAGCTTAAAGTTTTCCCCGAGCGTATTCATCTCAAGGGTATATTCTTCCTGTAAGCGGTGACTCTGCTCACATTGAAAAGACAGAATTTCGATCTTGATGGTACGGATCTGTCCTTCCAGTTCTTTATATTGAATCGCACTTTCCGACTGACGTTTCAGGGTTTTTAGCTGAGATTTCAGTTCGGAGGCGATATCTTCCAGACGCGACAGGTTTTGCGTGGTGTGATCCAGATGTAGCATGGTTTCACGGCGACGCGCCTGATAACGCGATACCCCAGCCGCTTCTTCAATATAGACCCGCATTTCATCGGGCTTGGCATCGACCAGACGGTTGATCATGCCCTGTTCAATAATCGCATAGGAACGCGGACCAAGACCAGTACCCAGGAAAATATCGGTAATATCACGACGACGGCATTTGCTGCCATTCAGAAAATATTCAGACTTGCCATCGCGGTTGACCTGACGGCGTACTGCCAGTTCATTATAGGCATTATAAGCACCGCCCAGCTTGCCATAGGTATTGTCAAAGCGCAGTTCTACACTGGCCATGCCCACCGGTTTACGCTTGGCAGTTCCGGTAAAGATGACGTCCTGCATGCTGCCACCACGCAACTGGCGTGCACTGGACTCGCCCATGACCCAGCGTATGGCATCAATGACGTTGGATTTACCACAACCATTCGGTCCCACGACCGCAGTACGATTATCTTTAAAATGTAAAGTGGTACTGTCGGCAAAAGATTTAAAGCCTGAAAGTTTTAAACTGCTTAAACGCATAATGTCCTGATTTAACGTCGTGAGCGTCTGGCCCACGCGAGTTCAATTTGTTTCATCCGTGTCAGAGATTCCAACACAAGGTTGCGCAAGTGTCGACAAAAATCTTCCATAAATAAAGTGGCCTGATGGCTTTTTCGTATCAAAATTGCTTCAGTGACCAGTTTAAATAAGTCAAAAGATTCCTGTAACTCGCGTCTGGAAATATTCAGGGTCAGAAAATAGCTCCGACGTAAAGATGGCAGCAGTTCCTGATAGTAGCGCATCAGATAAGGATTCCCCACCATCTCATGCTGCTGGGCCATGCCCTGAAAGATCAGATCATAAAACTTTTCAGTGTGTCCTTGGCGAGTTTCTGCTTCCAATTGCTCTAATAATAGCTGAATGCGCTCAGCTTCATGCACCCGCCAGGTTTCCGCCATGCGATGCACCATTTGCCCGAGCAATAATGAGGTCATGTCAAATAAGGCACGTACCTGCAAGGCCGACATTTCCGAGACAATCGCCCCACGGCGCGGGAAAATTTCAATCAGCTGGGTGCGTTCCAGCAAAAGCAGGGCTTCACGAACCGAACCCCGACTGACATCAAGCTCCGAGGCAATCCTGAGTTCCTGTATACGTTCGCCTTCGACCAGTTCACCGCGAATAATCTGTTCGCTAATGTGCTTGGCAATCTGCTCAGACAAACTGTGCGCTTGTTCTAATGGCATACCGTTCCTGTCTTTATTTTTATGGATACTGGTTTAGCCCTTTATTTGGACTATGTCGCTATTAAACGGGTTTTTATCCATAAATACTTTGACATTGTCAGACAATCTTATGTCTATATAGCCAACTCAAGCCCATAAAAAAGGAGAATAGTCATCTATTCTCCTAATACGGTAAAAAAGTTTAAATCAGGCCATAAAACCTTGATAAATAAAATACAGGCCGACGGTGGTCAGTAAAGCAGCAAAACATTTTTTTAATACGGCCGGTGAAAGCAGATGTGCCACTTTTGCCCCCAGCTTGGCAGTGAAAAAACTCATCATGCTGATGCCAATAAAGGCATAAATATGAATATAGCCAATGGTATTTGGCACGGTGACCTGCGCCTGTTTACCAAACCAGATAAAACCCAGCGCACCTGCGACTGCAATTGGCAATCCACAAGCCGCAGAGGTCGCTACGGCTTTTTGCATCACGATTCCGCAGCGATTCAGAAATGGGACGGTCAGACTTCCCCCGCCAATCCCAAAGATCGCCGATGCCACACCGATCCCACCACCTGCAGCAATTTGTACCGGGGTTGAAGGCAATTTTTGATTCGGATCAATCTGGATATGCGCTCCCTTGAACATTCTAAATGCCACCCAGACCGCAAAGAAGCCAATCATTAACTGCAAACCCTGACCAGATAAATAATCGGCAATCCCCGCACCTAGGAAAGAACCGATAATCAGACCTGGCGCCAGATTACGAAACACAGGCCATAGTACTGCCCCTCGCTGATGATGCGCCATCACCGAACTGATAGAAGTCACAATAATCGTTGCCAAGGAAGTGCCCACCGCCATATGCATAATCACGCTGGGATCGTACTGAAGCTGGGTAAAAACAATGTACAGGATCGGCACAATAATCAAACCACCACCGACCCCAAACAGGCCTGCGGTGAATCCGGCAATTGCACCAATCAATAAATATATGATTAACTCCATAACGATATTTACCACGTTTAGATTCAAATGGATGTAGAAACTCGTGAACTGCAACAACGATTAAGCGATGCAGGCCAACTCCCGGAAGTATTACTCATCAAACCGATTACCACATCGACCAATGATGATGTACGCGAATTGGCAACGAAGGGGGTGCAGCAGGTTCTGGTGTGCAGTCATGTGCAGACCCAAGGCCGTGGACAGCGTCAACGTCAGTGGATTTCACCTGAAGGGAACATCTATTTAAGCACATTGCTGCATACACAAAAACCCATCGATGGTCGTCTGGCGCTAGAAATTGCGTTAAATATCCTGCAAATGCCCAGTCTAAAAGGCCTGGAATTACAGGTGAAATGGCCGAATGACCTGTATAGCCTGCACGGAAAATGGGGCGGCATTCTGGTCGAGCCGATTTCATCTACACAGGTGGTGGTCGGTGTAGGTTTAAATATCGATCCTCTGCTCACTGACCTTCCAGATCAGCAGGTTAGCTCCTTGAACGAGTTGGGATTATCACATACCTCAAGAGTCGAGCTGATTGCCCAGTTATATCTGGCGATTCAGCAAGCCGGGCAATGGTTTAATTATGGCAGTCAAAACCTGGCGGCGCGTTTCAATCGATCGGCTGCATTTATGCAACAAACGGTTGAATTTACTGACGTGCAAGGGCAATATTCCGGTACTTTTCTCGGGATTCAGGATGATGGTGCAGTCAAGATTTTGACCGATCAGGGAATCCAGACCTTTTATCAGGGACAGCTCCGCCTTCAACACGGTGGATGAACAGGCATACAGCAATGAAAAAATTATGGTTGGATATCGGCAATACCCGGCTTAAATACTGGATTACCGAGCATGATCAGATTATTGAACAGGCAGCAGAATTACATTTACAGTCCCCTGCTGATTTGTTACTTGGCCTGATCCAGCATTTCAAAGCGCTGGGCTTGCATCAGGTAGGTCTATCCTCTGTCCAAGATAAAATCAATAATGAGCGCATTCTCAGCATT
Source organism: Acinetobacter lwoffii (assembly GCF_024129855.1). Taxonomy (GTDB): domain Bacteria; phylum Pseudomonadota; class Gammaproteobacteria; order Pseudomonadales; family Moraxellaceae; genus Acinetobacter; species Acinetobacter lwoffii_L. Next base: position 50,700 of record NZ_JAMXXC010000011.1, on the reverse strand, counting down.
TTAGAAAGCCTGCATATTCCAGTGATTTTTGCTCAAGTACAGGCAGAATATGCCGGTCTGATCTGTGGCTATGATGAACCTTCGCAACTGGGGATTGACCGCTGGTTACAGGTACTTGCAGTGGCGACGCAAACGCATGAAAATTATTGTGTGATTAGTTGCGGTACGGCGCTGACCATTGATCTGGCGCAAGGACAACAACATTTGGGTGGATTTATTCTGCCAAATCTATACTTGCAGCGTGACTCCCTAATTCAGAATACCAAAGGCATTAAAATTCCGGATGCCGCTTTTTCTGAACTCAATCCTGGACGCAATACCATCGATGCGGTACATCATGGCATCCTACTTGGTCTGCTGAGTATCATCGAAAAAGTATTGCGTGATTTCCCTGCACAGTTGGTTTTAACTGGTGGAGATGCGCCGCTGTTTGCGCAACATCTCGCTCAGTATCAGCCCCGGATTGAACCGGATCTTTTGCTTAAAGGCCTGCAGCATTTTGCAGCTCATTTGCCAGACACTGTTTGATAATGTCCAGCAATTGCGGAAAATCGGCAAAGCCATCGGACTTGTTGAAATGCCCGGCTTTTTTGATCTCAAAAATTTGTGCATTCAAGCTATGTGCTAAACGCAAGGAAATCGGTGCAGGCACATAGGGATCATTACTGGAGATCAGCATCACCGCACGTTTATAGCTATACGGCAAGTTTTTCAGATCGAGTCGCACAGCCTGCAGTATTTTATTCAGTTCTGACCAGGCCACCAGCGGTGTATCAAAGGCCGAGACCAGAATGATGCCGCCGATCTTGTGTTGCTGCTGGATATAATGTTCCTGTAAAAATTTTAAAACACTGACGCAACTCAGGCCATGTGCAACTAAAAAGGTATGTTCATCCATGTGCGGAATGTGCAGTTTCAGATTCTGCTGCCACTCTTCTAAATCAGGCTGAAAGGGGTTGGCCAGCATAATCCGCTTGGACTCAAAACCGGCATTTTTAAGCTGGCGACTCAGCCAAGGATACCAGTGATCATTGGAGTTCGCCTGATAATCAGGGACGATATAGACTTTTTTTATTATATTTTTCATAGTGATTTACTTATTATCATTGAACGCAAATTGCGTCGACAAAAAATTAGTTTTAACCAGTCTGGAGATGGAATTCAAGTGCCTTTTTGAACACCATCTCATGTTAAACTTTAAAATTTAGCGAATACAACAACATGCTTAAACTTCGGATTTAATCAGATAAGGCTTGATCACTTTCCAGAGTTCCGGCAGATCAGTACAACCTTGAGAATCAATAAAATGCCCATGGTGCTTGGCATTCACCACAATGGCATCCAGACTGTCCGCCTGTTCCAGACTAAATTCAGGCGCAACCCGATCATCGCCTTCAGAATAGATCACTACACGCTCTGCAATCTGCTGTTTGAGTAAATCAAAATCGATCTCAGCAGCATCAATAAAAGGATTTACTTCATCCAGGCGACCCAATCGACCATTAAATCCCGCGATCAGTACCAGTTGCTGAATTTTCTGCTGTTTTAATTCTCTGGATAAGTAATGCAATGCGGCCACAGTTCCCAAGCTATGTGCGATAAAGATACTGTCCTCGTCAATTGCATCAATCTGTTCACGCATTTGCTGATCCCAGGTGTCCAGTGTCGGTGTAGGCGATGGATCCAGCCGGAGTACTTTTAAACTGACATTTTCCTGTTGGGCTTTTTCCTGAATCCATGGATACCAATTTTCTTCCGGGCTTGCAGTATAACCATGTACGACAATTACTTGGTTCATTTGAAATTTCTCTTTATTTTGTGCTGATATTCCCGAGTCTGCCTGATTGGATTTTTATTTTGGGTAAGTAAATGTTGTTTTGTTTAAACCAGTTTGACCATTTATTCGCAATAAAAAAAGGCGCATATTGCGCCTTTTTTTAAAATAAAACTTATTTCTTGTCGTTGCCGCCGAACAATGGACCCATACCACCGCCGCCGCCAAACTGTTTCTGCAAGCCGCCAAGTGATTTCATCATTTTCGCCATACCCGATGGATTGGCAAATTTTTTCATCATCTTAGCCATTTGGGCATGTTGCTTGATCAGCTTGTTGACTTCTGCCACTTCCATACCACAACCTGCTGCGATACGTTTTTTACGGCTTGGGTTCATCAAGTCCGGGTTACGGCGCTCTTTGATAGTCATCGACTGGATAATCGCTTCCATTTTCTTGACCTGCTTTTCAGGATTGGCTTGCGCCAACGCATCTTGCAGACCGGCATTGCTCATGCCAGGAAGTTTGTCCAGGAAGCCCATCATGCCGCCCATCTTGTTCATCTGCTCAAACTGCATCAGCATGTCTTCAAAGTTGAAGCTGCCGCCTTTTTGCAGTTTTTTCGCCATTTTTTCGGCTTTTTCTTTGTCGACCTTGCGTTCAAGTTCTTCGACCAAAGAAAGTACATCACCCATACCGAGAATACGCTGTGCGACACGCTCAGGATGGAATGGCTCCAAGGCATCGAGTTTCTCACCCATACCCAAGAATTTGATTGGCTTACCGGTAATCGCACGCACTGACAATGCCGCACCACCGCGCGCATCACCATCAGTTTTGGTCAGAATCACACCAGTTAAAGGCAAGGCATCGTTGAATGCTTTAGCGGTGTTTGCCGCATCCTGACCAGTCATGGCATCGACCACGAACAGGGTTTCAGTCGGGTTAATCGCTGCATGCAGCTCTTTGATTTCACCCATCATGTCATCATCGATATGCAAACGACCTGCCGTATCGACAATCAGCACATCGGCAAACTGGATTTTTGCCTGTTCAATCGCACGATTCACAATCGTAATCGGTTTTTCGTCTGCGCTGGATTCCAGGAAAATCGCACCGACTTCACCCGCGACAGTCTGTAACTGTTTGATCGCAGCCGGACGATATACGTCGGCAGAGACCATCGCGACTTTTTTCTTTTGACGTTCTTGTAAGAAGCGTGCAAGTTTTGCTGCAGTTGTTGTTTTACCTGCACCCTGCAGGCCTGCCAGCAGGACAACCACAGGTGGTTTTGCAGCGAGGTCGAGGCTTTCATTGGCCTCGCCCATCATTTTGGTCAATTCGTCATGAACGATTTTGACAAAAGCCTGCCCAGGAGATAACTGAGTCATCACTTCCTGGCCCAATGCTTCTTCCTTAACTTTCGCGATGAATTCACGAGTTACAGGTAATGCAACATCGGCCTCAAGAAGCGCCATACGCACTTCACGTAACGTATCTTTAATATTGTCTTCGGTTAGCTGCCCTGAGCCAGTAACATTTCTTAAACTCTGCGTGAGTCGTTCTGTTAAGGTATCAAACATTGCAAAATCCGCTTAAAATAGCCATGAGCAAAAAATTGTTTCTTAAAATAGAAAATTTATGCATAGAATGCTATAGGATACTGTAGTTCGCAGCGAATTTATATAAATGAATATTCATCACCCTTAAAAAGGTTTGACATGGTTAGCCTCCCCTTGGTTTATACGATCTTAGCATTAGTCGCTTATACCGCTTCCTTCTCGTATCTGTTCATTCATTTAATGTCTAAACGTGCTCCTAATCAATGGTTTGTCTCGCTAACTGCACTGCTTGGCCTGAGCCTGCATGCACTGGTTTTATATGGCGATATGCATACCTCGCTAGGCATCAATTATGATGTCTTTGCCCTGTTTTCTTTTACCTCCGGTCTAATGCTATTACTCAGCATTATTTACAGTACTTATCGTCCAATTATTGCCCTGAATCTGATCGGAATTCCAGTAGCTGCCACAGGTTTGATCCTCGGCTTTGCGTTTACTCAGCCTGCAAAAATCATCGCACAAAACTCTTTGGGTCTGGATATTCATATTATTTTGTCTTTGTCTGCTTATGCAGTATTGCTCATGGCAACCATTCAGGCCGTAATTTTACGTTTTCAGGATCGTGAGCTGAAAAAGAAGCAAAAACGCCGGGTCTGGGTCAGTTTGCTACCCTCTTATCAGGACATGGAATCGCTCCTGTTTGATATGCTGATGACCGGTTTTGTTTTACTTACCCTCGCTTTGGGCTTTGGCTTTTTCACCATCGACAATTTCTTCGCCCAGCATCTGGCACATAAAACTGCGTTCAGTATTATTTCCTGGCTGGTTTATGGTTCCCTATTAATCGGACACTGGAAGTTTGGCTGGCGTGGCCAGAAAGCCGTGCGCTTTACCCTGCTCGGTTTTGGCTTGCTGGCACTGGGTTTTATTGGTTCTAAATTTGTGCTGGAAATGATTCTAGGGCGATAATTCTGAGCCGTGAATATTCAATTCATTGTTCAATAAACAGATTCTAGCTCTAATATTTTTTTAAACGATTATACGCCCCGCACGCACTGATAATGGCCAGCGAATGACTCTGGGCAATTCTGGATCTTCCCATTCTGGCAATAAGGCATCTGCCAGTACATTTAATGGATTATGTCCGAGTGCTTGAGTTGCTGCTTTCACGGCTGACCAAGTACTCATATAACCAATTAACTGATAAAAATTCCATTCAACCTGCAATACCGGTGGCTGAGTCGCAATTTCCTGAAATGGAAATGGTAAATTTTTATATCCTTCATCTACATGGCGACGTTCAGGTGGCCAGTACGGTGCAAGCGTGACTTCATAAAAATGCTTAAAATAATGATTCAGATGGGGCTCATCCACACTGAATACGCCATAGCTAATTAAAGCCAGAATGGCATTGGGTTTAGCAATCCGGCGAACTTCTGCGTAAAATTTTTCCAGATCGAGCCAATGCGCTGCTTGAGCCACCGAAATCAGATCAACACTCTGGTCAGCACACGGAATCTTTTCAGCGAGTGCCTGACCATACTGAATTTTTGGATGCGGTTTGGCTTGGGCAAGCTGTTCAGCACTCGCATCAATAGCAAGCACCTGATCAAAGTAATTCGCCAAAACTTCTGAAAGCTGTCCAGAACCACAGCCGACATCTACAGCCAATTTAGTACCTGGTGACAGCTCTGCCAATAGCTTTCCCAATGCATCCGGATAATGCGGACGAAACAAAGCATAGTCCTGTGACTGCTGGGAGAAATGATCTTTAAATTCCCTATTTTCCATATATATGCTTTCCAGACCAGTTTTATTTCAGTCTAAATAGACGGTCAGGGAATGCAGTTGGAATTTGGTTTCAGTTACTTCCTGTTTTTAAAATGCAGAATTCATCTATTTAATAGAATCATGTTCTTAACTTAGTCATTCAAGCTATTCTGCTTGATCTGATAATCTGCCTTAAACGCTTTGTAACTGAGCCGGTCTGTGGAGACTTCTGTTAAAGGACTGACCTCCTGCATTGAGGAAAGACAGCGCTCTGTCAGCTGAATATATTCTTGTGTCCCTTTGCTTTTCCAAGCAATTTCTTTGGTGTCCAGGGGACGGATGACCCGTGCTGGACTACCGAGCACCAGTGAATTTTCAGGAATCTGGGCTTTGGCTTTAACCATACTATTGGCACCGATAATGGTATTTTCACCAATCTCGGCTTCATCCAGAATTACGCTGTTCATGCCCACCAGTACATTTTTGCGAATGATACAGCCATGTAAAATCGCGCCATGTCCGATATGACCATATTCTTCGACCAGCGTGACGCTACCGGGAAAGCCATGAATGGTACAGGAATCCTGAACATTGGCATTTTTCTGGATATGAATCCCACCAAAGTCGGCTCTTAAAGTAGCAAAAGGCCCGATATATACACCCTCTTCAATCACCACATCTCCAATCAGAACGGCTTGCGGATGCACATAAGCGCGAGGGTTGACCACAGGAGTCACACCAGCAATGGCATAACACGGCATTATTTTATTCCTTTAAAAATGCAGAATTAGATTAGCTAACGGCTTCCAGTCGTAAACCGCCAAAACGTTTATAAAATTGTGGATGTACCGGCGGCATCGAACCTTCCGAAGTTCGTGCGATCTCCATAAAGAACTCATCCCCTGCCGCAACCACCGTTTGATATAAATTACTGCTCAGATTACGGGCATTCAGGGAAAGCCAGTTGGATGGCAATAATTCAAAAGGCAGATTTGGATCTTTTAGTAAAATCCGGCGAAATTGATGAATCAGCAAAATTCGCAGCTGAAAAGCCTGAACCGGATCCAGTTCATCTTCCTGTTCCACCAGATGAAAGAATTCCCGGAAATCCGCAATGAATTTTTCATAGCGCTGATGCAGTTCCTGCACCGGCCAGTTGGTGGCAACCATACGTTTTACAGTTGGATAGGATTCCTGCCAGAGCTGCAAGGTTTCTGCCTTAAACACCACGACTTGGTCAGTCATTTTCAAGTTCAGCAGCAGGTTTTGCAGTTTCTGATGATCACAGCCCGGATAGGCCATGACATTGGTGGCGATATTGGCAAAGCCCAGCCATTCCAGTTCTTTTTTCAGAACCAGTTTATTTTCCAGTTCTACCGAACTGAGTAGTACCAGATCCCATTTTTGATCCCATTCCTGATGGCTAAAACTGTAAATTTTTTGATCCGCCATAATAAAACGCTGGCGACTGCTTTCGGTTACGCGATAATAACTGGTGCGACCAATTTTCTCAGACATCAGCCAGCCATTTTGGACCAGACGAAATACGGCAGTCCGTACCGATCGTTCATTAAATCCGAAGACATCCATGAGCTGAATTAGACTGGCCAGACTGATAATGCCACCCCGGTGAAAAATACAGTCACCAAAGATGGTCATGATTAATGAGGTTCCGCTGAGTGCTTCAGTTTGAATAAAGTCATCAATTATTTGTTTTAATTTCGGATTCATTGCGTTTAACTTTACCTTATAGAAACTGGATGATAGACCATTTGGCTATCATCCAATAGTACTTCATGCAGACTTGCGGATATCGAAAACGCGCTGTGCCTTGCCTTCAGAGCGTGGCAGACTCCCTTCAGGTAACACTTCGACACTTACGTTGATTCCGACCATGGTTTTAATCTGGCTTTTCAGCTGAGTTGCCAACTGGTGCGCCATAATGTCACTGCTATCTTTACGCATTTCGGTACGGATATGCAATGTATCCAGATGTCCCTGTTTGCAAATCTGGATCTGATAGTTCGGAATCAGTTGCTGGATCTGTAAAATCTGCTCTTCAATCTGTGATGGGAAGACATTGACCCCACGAATAATCATCATGTCATCACTACGGCCGACAATCTTGTCCATACGGCGCATGGTGCGTGCCGTGCCTGGCAATAAACGGGTCAGGTCACGGGTACGGTAACGGATTACCGGCATGCCTTCTTTAGTAATGGTGGTAAAGACCAGTTCACCCAGTTCGCCATCTGGCAGCACTTCGCCAGTTTCCGGATGGATAATTTCAGGATAGAAATGATCTTCCCAGATGGTTGGGCCATCTTTAGATTCCAGACATTCCATCGCCACGCCCGGTCCCATGACTTCTGACAGACCATAAATATCTAGGGCATCAATGCCCAGACGCTCTTCAATTTCCTTGCGCATTTCATTGGTCCATGGCTCTGCACCAAAGACGCCGGTTTTAATCGAACAGTTTTTGGCTGTGCCAAATTTCTTCTCAAGCGCTTCAATAATGTTCAGGCAGTAAGATGGCGTAACCATCAGTGCTGTCGGTTTAAAGTCATGAATCAGTTGCGCCTGTTTATCGGTTTGTCCGCCAGACATTGGAATCACGGTTGCACCCAAACGCTCAACGCCATAATGCGCGCCTAGACCGCCCGTAAACAGACCATAACCATAAGACACCTGAATGATATCTTTGCTGCTCAAGCCGGCTGCACGCAGGGAACGCGCCACCACGTCTGACCAGACATTAATATCATTTTGGGTATAACCCACTACGGTCGGCTGACCGGTGGTGCCAGAAGATGCGTGCACACGTACAATCTGTTCCTGTGGAACAGCGAACATACCAAACGGATAGTTATCGCGTAAATCCTGTTTGGTGGTAAACGGAAATTTCGCCAGGTCTTCCAGTGAGTTAAAATCGTCTGGATGCACGCCAGCATCATCGAATTTCTTTTTATAAACCGGACTGTTCTGATAAGCATGTTGCAACGTCTTTTTCATACGCTGTAGCTGAACACTGCGTAACTCATCAACCGATACTTTTTCAATTTTTTCCATTGCATTGTTATTCATATTCTTACTCCTGACGCAGTCTTCCTGACCACGGTTTAATTCATTGATTGAATGATGTGTTTAATCCATATTTTCTAAAACCAGTGCAACACCTTGACCAACACCCACACACATGGTGCAGAGTGCATATTTGCCATTACGACGTTTTAATTCTTTCATGGCGGTAATCACCAAACGGGTGCCACTCATACCCAGCGGATGACCCAAGGCGATGGCACCGCCATTCGGGTTAATTCTGGAATCATCGTCTTGCAAGCCGAGTTCACGAATCACGGCCAGCGATTGCGCTGCAAATGCTTCATTCAGCTCAATCACGTCCATCTGCTCCAGACTCAGGCCAGTCTGTTTCAGCACTTTCTGTACCGCTGGAACCGGCCCAATACCCATATATTTAGCTTCGACACCGGCGCTGGCCATCCCGATCACTTTAGCTTTCGGGCTCAAACCATACTGCTCGGCAAACTGCTGATTCCCAAGTAATACGCAAGCCGCCCCGTCATTGACACCCGAAGCATTGCCAGCGGTGACTGAGCCGCCTTCTTTACGAAATGGGGTTTTTAAGGCGGCCAGATTATCCAGCGTCGTCTCTGCGCGCGGATGCTCATCTTGGGAAATGGTCAGAGTGCTTTTCTTCGGACCTTTGACCTCTACTGGCAGAATTTCTTCGGCAAAAATACCCTTCTGCTGGGCTACTGCGGTTTTCTGTTGGCTGTGATAGGCAAACAGGTCCTGGTCTGCACGGCTAATCTGATACTTTTCAGCGACGTTTTCGGCCGTTTCCGGCATGCTGTCAACGCCAAACTGTGCTTTAAATTTTGGGTTGATAAAACGCCAGCCAATGGTGGTGTCATAAATTTCAGGGGTACGGCTAAAGGCAGTCGTAGGTTTGGATTGCACGAAAGGCGCTCGGCTCATGGATTCTACGCCACCCGCCAAAACAAATTGTGCTTCACCCGATTTGATGGCACGTGCTCCCAGTCCAATGGCATCCAGACCTGAAGCACATAAGCGGTTCACGGTGAGCGCTGGAACAGATTCAGGTAACCCTGCGAGTAAAGCAGCCATACGCGCCACGTTGCGGTTATCTTCACCGGCCTGATTGGCACAGCCCAAGATCACTTCATCCAGTTCTGCCCATGGCAAGGCAGGATGCTGATCTTTCAGATATTGAATCGGTAGCGCTGCCAGATCATCAGCACGAATGCTGCTCAGTCCACCGGCATAGCGTCCGATCGAGGTGCGAATTCCATCAAAAATATAAACCTGTTCCATGATTCTTCCTTTTAGCCAGCAACGCGTAATGGTTGCTGCTGAGTTTTCTGTGCATGTCCCTGCACCGCTTTCTTTGCTAAATATATACTAGTTCTATAGCGGTCTTCACCATAAATACGATACATATTTTTTAAAATTTATAAAATTGTGTAATATCCAATTTTATCTGCCCATTCGAATGGACCACAAGGATAATTAACGCCATATTTCATAGCAGAATCAATATCTTGTTCTGATGCAATATCATGCAATACTGCTTCACAGGCTTCATTCACCAACATGGCAATACTACGTATAACATAAAGACCGGGATGATCCTTAGACCAAATAGGTATCATATCCATACCTATGAGGAATAGCTCCACTGCCTGGCGCTGTTCAGCACTACACGCCGGTGATGCAACGACTGGAATCGCTTGAGCATTTGTCCAATCTGAATGCCAGTCCATCAACACCACAGGCTCATGCGGATAGGTAAGTTCAACTGATTCGCCAAGCGATAATCGCAGAGAAAGATCACCAATCAGGATTTCATTCTGTTCTGCTGCCTGAAAACTCAGCTCTACATGAGAGGCCTGTTTTAAACGTTCAATCAGTACTGAGGAATGTAGCCATTCACCTTTTACTGTGACTTTGAGCTTATTCAGCGACTTGGCATAACACACTGGCAATTCATATACAGGTGCAGGCTTGGCCTGAGCGTAATCATAAAAACCCTGACCGGACTTGCGACCATAACAACCGGCATCGACCAGTTCTTTTTGAATCAAGGATGGGCGGTAGCGTGGCTCATAGAAAAATTCCTGATAGACACTTTGTGTGACCGAAAAATTCACATCCTGACCAATCAGGTCCGTGAGTTCGCACGGTCCCATGGCAAAGCGGCCACATTCGCGCATGATGTAATCGAGCTGTTCCGGTGTGGTGGCATTTTCCTGCAAGGCGCGAAAGGCTTCGGCATAATACGGTCGCGCGACACGATTGACGATAAAACCGGGCGTCGATTTGGCTCGTACCGGAACCTTGTTCCAGTCCTTCATCAGATCAAATACTGCATCGGCAAGGACTGCTGGAGTTTTCAGTCCGCGGATAATTTCGACCAGTTTCATCACGGGGGCCGGATTAAAGAAATGCAGACCAATCACTCGCTCTGGATATGGAATCGCCGAGGCAATGGCGGTAATGGAAATCGAAGAAGTATTAGACGCAAAAATCGTCTGTTCCGGGCAAATGGCAGCCAGCTGTTGAAACAGGTTTTGTTTCACTTCTTTCTTTTCGACAATGGCTTCAATAATTAAGCCCGCATCGGCAAGCTGCTGAATGTCCTCTGCCACGATCAGATTGGCGAAGGTACTTTCCAGCAATTGCTGGGTCATTTTGCCATTTTGTACGCGCTTGCTCAGCTGCGCCTCTAAAGCAGTCAAGGCACCCTGAACTTTGCTGCGATCGAGATCAAACACATAGGTCGGATGCCCGTGCATGGCGGCTAGTTGCGCAATGCCAACCCCCATGGTTCCAGCACCGACCACAGCAACTTTGACTTGTTCCAAATTGATCTGTTGCATGATTTAGCATCCTTTATATTCAGGGGTACGCTTCTGCATAAAGGCTTGTACACCTTCTTTATAGTCGCTTGAACGTCCAGCCAGACGTTGCAGGTCACGTTCCAGAATGAGCTGCTCATCCAGATTATTGTCGGCTGCGGCATGGATGGCTTTTTTGATCAGGGACAGACCATAGGTCGGTTGCTGTGCCAGATGCTCTGCCAGTTTTTTCGCTTCTGCTTGCAGTTTTTCATCTTCAACCACTTGCCAGATCATGCCCAGTTGTACTGCGCGCTCAGCCGGAATTTTATCGCCGAGCATGGCAAGGCCCATCGCCTGAGCACGGCCGACCAGACGCGGTAGGAACCAGGTACCGCCTGAATCTGGCACCAAACCAAGACGGCAAAAGGCCTGAATAAAGGAAGCCGATTTTGCTGCCACCACAATGTCACACGCCAGGGCAATATTGGCGCCTGCCCCTGCTGCCACACCATTCACCGCACAAATCACGGGTTTAGGCATTTCGGTAATCAGCTTGATCAAAGGGTTGTAGTATTTTTCAATCGACAGGCCTAAGTCCGGTGCATCGGCATTCGGATCGACCACACGATCATTCAGATCCTGACCAGCACAGAAACCACGACCTTCTGCTGAAATCACTACGGCACGAATCTGGCTGTCTTTGGCCCAGGCCTTGATGACTTTAAAGACTTCCTGATGCATGGTTTCATTAAAACTGTTGAGCTGTTTTGGACGGTTAAAGGTCAGGTAGCCCACTGCATTTTTTTCTTCGACAATAATTGTTTGATAATCCATTACACACCTCTAAATTCTGGTTTTCTTTTTTCTAAAAATGCATTAATGCCTTCCTGGCGATCTTGGGTCGCAGCCAGCCAGACAAAATGTTGTCGTTCCAGTTTCAGCCCCTGACTTAAAGTCACTTCATGAATCGACCTTAAAGATTGCTTGATGGCACGAATGGCCAGCGGTGCTTGCTTGGCAATTTTTTCTGCCAGTTCCAGTGCGTATTGCACGGTCAGTCCTGCCGGACAAACCTGGCTGCTAATGCCATGTTGCAATGCGGTCTGTGCCGAAATCATTTCACCGGTCATGGCCCAACGCATCGTCAATTGCTGACCGACCAGACGGGCCAGACGCTGTGTTCCACCAGCACCCGGCAGCATGCCCAAACCAATTTCAGGCAGGGCAAACTGGGCATTTTCTCCGGTCAGCACCATGTCACCATGCAAAGCCAACTCGAAACCTGCACCAAAAGCATAACCATTTACGGCCATGATTAAAGGCTTGGAAAATTCATCAATTTTTTTCCAGAGCAGTGGGCGTTGGTCTTGCTGGATGCTGACCACATCTAACTGCGCCAGCTCATTTAAATCAGCACCGGCAGCAAAGCATTGCGTATTTCCGGTGATGACCACGGCTTTCACAGCAGCATCTGTTTCCAAGTCCTGTAGACAGGCTGCAATGTTTTGCAAGGTGGCATTGTTTAAAGCATTGCGCTTTTCTGGACGATTTAGCTCGATCAGTACCACACCTGGCTTGGTTGAGCTGGTTTTAATGTAGGTCATCCTTGAACTCCTGCTATGCTCGCGGTGCTGTAAATTCAGCTGTTATTCATCAAAACTGAGTCGGACATTGGCCGTGGTTGGACGTGCCTGACAACTGAGCACATAGCCTTTCTGAATTTCATCTTCTTCCAGACTGTAATTCACCGCCATTTCAACCTGTCCCTCTAACACCTTACATTTACAGGTGGCACAAACACCGCCCTTACAGGCATATGGCAGGTCGGCTCCGGCACGTAGCGCAGCATCTAAAATACTGTCATCCTGTTTGGAGACTTCAACAATCAGCTCGCGACCATCCAGAACAATATTGACGCGTTCTTCGCTACGGCTTTCCATCTGCTGGGCGGTTGCTTTCGGTGCAGTACCGGTATTGAAGCGTTCAGTGTGAATCTTACTGCGCTGAATGCCCCAAGTCGGTAATACCGTTTCGACTGCTGTCATCATTTCTTCAGGACCGCAAGCGAAACAGTGATCTGCTTCGGCAGAAATCAGATTGGCCTGAAACAGCTGCTGTAATTTTTCCGCATCGATCCGACCATTAAAGATGTCACTATCATTCAGTTCACGTGAAAAAATATTCACCAGTTGCAGACGTTCCTTAAAACGGTCTTTCAGGTCCATGATCTGTTCAGAAAACATAGTCTGTTTCCAGGAACGGTTGCCATATACCAGAGTGAATGTTGCGTCCGCTTGACGGTTCAGCACCGACTTTACAATCGATAAGATCGGCGTAATACCACTGCCTGCTGCAAATCCTAGATAATTCTGGCCACCAGCCTTGGCGGCTTTCTGAAAGAACACCCCTTGCGGTGGCATGACTTCTAGTACATCGCCCGCTTTGAGATGCGCATTGGCCCAGGTTGAAAACTGACCCTGATCAATTTTTTTAATCGCAATGCTCATGTCTTCCTGAGTATCACTGCAGATCGAGTAGCAGCGGCGCAGCTCGCCGTCATCGGTTAAATGACGAATGGTGAGGTGCTGACCCGGCTGATATTGAAAAGTATCCAACTGCTCAGGCGCGAGATCAAAGGCAATGCAGATCGCTTGCTCGGTTTGTGGCTGAATCGATTTAATGGTTAATGGTATAAATTGGCTCATGGCAAAATCCTTCTTTTAGGTGGCGGTGTTCAGGCTTGTTATTGGTTTACCCTGCCCACCGCGCAATCGTTACAATCAAATACATTTGAAATAGTCAAAAGTTTCTAAGCAGTCCCGACATTGATATAAAGCTTTACAGGCGGTCGAACCGAATTCACTTAATAATTTGCTGTTGTTACTTAAGCACTGTGGACAGGTGATGCCATCGGTCAATGCCACATGCGTACCACAGCTATGTGACTGGCCTTGCGGCGGGGCAATACCATATTGCTGTAATTTGTGTTTGCCCGATTCACTCATCCAGTCCGTGGTCCAGGCTTGAGACAGGTCCACAATGACTTTGACCGGCGTCAAACCATTGGCCTCGAAAGCCTGGGTAATTTCTGCTTTTAATAAATCCGTGGCCGGACAGCCGCTATAGGTCGGCGTGAGTCGCACCACAATTTCATCCTGCTGATTCAGCTCGACGCCACGAATCATACCCAGATCAATCACTGACAATACCGGAATCTCTGGATCAGAAACCTGCTGTAAAACGTCCCAACATTGATCTTCTACGTGTCGAATCAGATTCATGCGACTCACTCCCTGTGATTGTGCCGAATTACCAGTTCATGTTTGGATATAAGCGCTGCATGTATTGCAGTTCAGCCAAAACAAAACCGAGATGTTCTGTATGTAAACCCTGTTTAGCCCCACTGCGATAAGCACCCAGCTCTGGCAGGCTTAATTCAAATCGCGCCAGCTCGGCTGTAATGGTCTCCAGCCACTGGACTTTTAAATTTTCAATCTCTGGAATGACACCGCTATCGACTAGTTGTTTTTCAGCTGCCGTCAGAACAAAAAGTTCTTCGGTAAAACGCCATAACTCGTTTAGACCTTGCTGGGTTTTTTCATGCGCTTCTGCGGTACCTAAACTTAAGCGTTCCATCCAGGTGGTGGAAAAACGCTGGTGATATTTCACTTCTTTGAGTGATTTCACTGCAAAGGCAGCCAACTCAGCATGCTGACTTTTAGTTAAAGCACTAAATAATAAAGTGTGGTAGTGATCCATCAACCACTGGCGTACCAAAGTCTGGGCAAAATCACCATTCGGCTGTTCGCACAGCAGCAAATTACGGTATTCACGCTCGGTGCGGAAATAAGCCAGCTTGTCTTCATCACGACCCTGTCCTTCCACTTCACCCGCCAGACTGAGGGCAGTACGTGCCTGACCCAATAAATCCAGTCCAATATTGGCTAAGGCAATATCCAGCTCCAGTTCAGGTGCATGACCACACCACTCTGCCAAACGATGAGACAGGATCAGTTGACTGTCACCCACATGTAAAAGAAATTCTGCCAATACTTGATTTGTCATAATCTTCACCTTTCCCTTTACATGTGCTCGATGCCAGCTGGAATGTTATAAAAGGTTGGATGACGATAAACCTTGTCCAAAGCGGGTTCAAAAAACTCTGCTTTTTCATCTGGCTGGGAAGAGGTAATCAATTCAGATTTCACCACCCAGATACTGATGCCTTCATTGCGGCGGGTATATACATCGCGGGCATTTTGTAGTGCGACTTCCTCATCCGGCGCACGCAGGCTGCCGACATGACGGTGACTCAGACCCTGTTTACTACGCACAAACACTTCATAAAGTGACCAGTTATTTTTGTTATTCATGAGCAAATTTCCTTATATTGATCAAACTATTTTTTAAGCGACTTTTTGTGCTGCTGACTGTTGCTGCTGTTTCTGCTGTTTCTGCGCATAGACGGCTGCTGAATCACGTACCCACTTGCCGCCTTCCCAAGCTTTGCGGCGTGCTTCAATACGCTCATGGTTACACGGTCCCTTGCCTGCAAGAATCGCAAAAAACTCATCCCAATTGATTTCACCAAATTCGTAATGTCCGGTGGCTTCATTGAATTTGAGGTCTGGATCTGGAACGGTTAAACCCAGCTGCAAAACTTGCGACACGGTGTTATCGACAAATTTCTGACGTAGCTCATCGTTGCTGAATAATTTAATTTTCCACTGCATACTTTGTGCACTGTTCGGTGAATTATCATCACTTGGACCAAACATCATCAGTGCCGGCCACCAGAAACGGTTCACTGCATCCTGTGCCATCTGCTTTTGTTCCGGCGTACCATTGGCCAATTCCATCATGGCTTCAAAGCCCTGACGCTGATGGAAACTTTCTTCTTTACACACACGCACCATAGCGCGGGCATAAGGACCATAAGATGTACGGCACAGCGCAACCTGATTGACAATTGCTGCACCATCTACCAGCCAGCCAATCGCGGCAACATCGGCCCAGCTCAGGGTTGGATAGTTGAAAATTGAAGAATATTTCATGCGACCGGCAATCAGCTTATCCATCATGTCGTCACGATCGGCACCCAAGGTTTCTGCAGCACTGTACAGATACAAGGCATGACCGGCTTCGTCCTGAACTTTTGCCATCAGCACAGCTTTACGTTTTAAGGTCGGTGCACGGGTAATCCAGTTGCCTTCCGGCAACATGCCCACCACTTCAGAGTGTGCGTGCTGACCGATCTGACGAATCAAGGTCTTACGATAAGCATCCGGCATCCAGTCCTTCGGCTCTATAGAAATATCCTTTTCAATCTTTTGATCGAAGATTTGTTGTTGGTTATTCATTGTTCCCTCACTTATCCCAAGTGTTGATACACTCAAATTAAAACGATACGTAATTAAAATCAATATTTATTTATTGGTATCATTTAATTTTTATCACTTATTTTTAATAAATATTTGTTTTATATCATTTAATATTTTTTATTTTATTGTTACGCATTTTTAAACACAGATTTATGATTGACATTTTCACTTTTTCAACACAAATTATGAAACATCAAAATTAAAATACATCTCAAAACGTATCATAAATGGAGTTTTTACAATGTTAGAGTTAGACAGCAGCTCAAGCACAACGGATTATCAAGATACTGAATCAACCCATAATCCTATTGCCATCAAAAGCTTATCTTCACTGGTGTACGGCCAGGAATACGCAGCGCAAGCCGATTTACGTACGGTTTATCATGCCATTAGCGGTGAAGCGGTTTATCAGGTCGGCAGTCAGGGCATCGATACCCAAGCCGTGGTGAAGTATGCCAAACAAAAAGGCGCGACTATTGCCACATGGACCTTCCATCAACGTGCCAATGCACTGAAGCAAGTGGCTCAGTATTTGATGGAACGCAAAGAAGACTTTTATGAGCTTGCCAAAGCAACCGGCTGTACCCGTAAAGATGCCTGGATTGATATTGAAGGCGGGATTGGCACCTTATATGCTTATTCGAGTTTGGTGCGTCGTGAACTGAGTGATGAAACAGCATGGGTCGAAGATGCCTGGATTCCTCTTTCTAAGCAAGGTAGCTTTGGCGCGAAACATATTCTGACGCCTAAAGCCGGTGTCGCCGTGCATATCAATGCCTTTAACTTTCCGATCTGGGGCATGCTGGAAAAAATCGCACCGACACTGCTGGCAGGCGTACCCTGTATTGTCAAACCGGCGACCGAAGGTGCCGAGCTGACTCATGCCGTAGTTAAAGCCATTCATGAAAGCGGTTTCTTGCCAGAAGGTTCACTGCAGCTCATTTGCGGACAGGTCTATGATTTATTTGATCATTTAAATCCTCAAGATACGGTCACTTTTACCGGTTCTGCTTCAACAGGGCAAAAACTGCGTTCGCATCCACACTTAAATGCCTACTCGATTCCATTCACCATGGAAGCAGACTCGGTCAACAGTGCAATTTTGACGGCGCAAGCCAATGATGAAACGATTGATTTATTTGTCCGTGAAGTTTTCCGTGAAATGACCACCAAAGCCGGACAGAAATGTACCGCCATTCGTCGTGCTTTTGTGCCGGCCGAGCTATTGGATACAGTACAAGACCGTCTGATTGCAAAACTAAAAAAAGTGGTCGTGGGCGATCCGGCTCAGGAAGGCGTGACGATGGGTGCTTTGGCCAGCGTCAAACAGAAACATGATGTCGCGGCAAAAGTTGAACAGCTGAGCCAGGATGCAGAGATTGTATTCGGTAGCCACTTGCGCCAAGACTTTAAACTGCAAGTACAAAATACTGAGAAGTCTGCATGCTATCCACCGACAGTCTTGCTATGCAAAGCACCAGCTCAGGCAGAAAATATTCATAAGATTGAAGCCTTTGGGCCTGTAGTGACTTTAATGCCGTATAGCGACCTCGCTCAGCTTGCTGACCTGGTGGCACGTGGCGAAGGTAGCCTGGTGGCCTCCATCGTACGCAATACCGATGAAAATATTGAACAACTGTTCAACAAAATTGCGCCATGGCATGGACGTGTCCATATTCTGGATGCTGAAAGTGCCAAAGAAAGTACCGGACATGGCTCTCCATTACCTTTGCTGGTTCATGGCGGACCGGGACGTGCCGGTGGCGGTGAGGAACTCGGCGGTTTGCGTGCAGTCAAACATTATGTGCAACGTACTGCGATTCAAGGCTCGCCAAATGCCATGACCCAGGTCGGCCATAGCTGGACGGCAGGCGCTCAGGTCTTTGAAGACCGTGTGCATCCTTTCAAAAAGTCATTTGATGAATTGCGTATCGGCGAGCGCTTGCTGACTGCACGACGTAGCGTGACTGAAGCCGATCTAGTGAATTTCGGCTGCCTGAGCGGTGATCACTTCTATGCGCATATGGACAAAATTGCTGCGGCAGAATCACTGTTTGGTGAGCGTGTCGCACATGGCTATTTCGTAGTATCCGCAGCTGCAGGTTTATTCGTTGATGCTGCTCCAGGCCCGGTCATTGCCAACTATGGCATGGACAACTTGCGCTTTGTAGAACCGGTAAAAATTGGCGATACCATTCAGGTAGAACTGACCTGTAAGCAGAAAACTCCAAAAGCACTGCGCGATCCGGCACAGAAACCACATGGTGTCGTGGTCTGGGATATTAAAGTGAAAAACCAGCGCAATGAACTGGTTGCAACCTACGATATTTTAACGCTGGTTGAACGTGGCTAAAAATTCATACCAAAAAAAGGAATCATTATGATTCCTTTTTTTTATCTTTAAAAATTATTTGTATCTATTTTTAAAAACAGATTGACGTCTATCTATTTAGCCTCTAGATTAATTAAATGCGATACAACATAAAAATAACAAGCAAATTAAAAGTATCAAATAAATATCTCAAACGATCAGCACAGGATGTTGCATGATGAATGATAAATCGCTGAACCTAGAAATGGTTGAAAGGACGATTCAACCAACAGATCAAAATTTTGAGCCTATACCGACAGAAACGGCCGTGCCGCTGTCTGAACAGATTGAACCGCCACCGGAAAGCAGCACCTATCAATGGTATGTGGTGGTCATTTGTATGGTGGCTTACATTCTGTCATTTGTAGACCGTCAAATTTTATCGCTCATGATTGAACCGATTAAAGCCGATTTAATGCTAAGCGATACCCAGTTTAGTCTATTGCAAGGTCTGGCCTTCTCCTTGTTTTATGCCATTATGGGTCTGCCCATCGCAGCATTGGCGGATCGAAAGTCCCGGATTAAAATCATTGCAACCGGGATTGCGTTTTGGAGTCTTGCCACAGCGGCTTGTGGTCTCAGTAAAAACTTTATTCAAATGTTTATTGCACGTTTGAGTGTGGGTGCCGGTGAAGCTGCGCTTTCCCCTGCCTTTTATTCAATCGTTGCCGATTTGTTTCCGAAAGATAAATTAGGCCGTGCACTCGGTGTATATGCGATTGGTGCCTTTATTGGTTCGGGCCTAGCTTTCCTGATTGGCGGCTATGTGATTGGCCTGCTAAAAGATGTCAGCTTCGTGGCTTTACCGCTCATTGGTGAAGTGAAAACCTGGCAACTTACCTTTATGATTGTGGGTCTACCGGGCGTATTGCTGGCCCTGCTCATGGTGCTGACGGTGCGTGAACCTGCACGTAAGGGTATGAAAGTCGGTCAAGATGGCCAAGTCATTAAAGCCTCTTTCAAAAATTCGATTGGTTTTATCAAGACACATAAAAAGACCTTCTTCTGTCATTTTATTGGCTTTTCTTTTTACACCATGATGCTGTATTCGCTGCTAGGCTGGGCACCTGCCTATTACATGCGTAATTTCGGTCTGGATGCGAGTCAAACCGGTTATATCCTCGGTACGATTATTCTAGTCGCGAATACTTCAGGTGCCTTGTTCTGTGGCTGGTTGATCGACTTCTTCTCGAAACGTGGCTATAGCGATGCTGCAATTCGTACCGGTGCGATTGGCTGTGCAGCGCTGATTATTCCGAGTGTGCTGTTTACTCAAGTCGATAATATGCAGCTTTCATTTGCGCTGATTTTTGTGGCGATGTTCTTCTCCACTTTCCCGATTCCTGCATCGGCTGCTGCTACGCAAATGCTGACACCGAATCAGCTACGCGCACAGGTATCTGCCAAATTCCTGCTGGTTTCAAACCTGATTGCCTTAGGCGTCGGAACCACCGCAGTGGCGTTAATCACGGATAAATATTTCCAGAATACCTTAATGGTTGGTAACTCAATCTCGATCGTCAATGCGATTGCCGGATTGATTGGTTGCTTCCTGTTGTACAAGGGCTGTCAGTATTATCGTGAGAGTATGAAAGTCGAAAAACTGGCGGACTAAAATGGCTGGATATTGCTAAACCTTCTTAATTTTCACTTTTAAAGGCCTTTAATCCACATTAAAGGCCTTTTTATATCAGCCCAAAAAGTTCAATTTTCAGGTACTCATCATTCAATTCCGATCCAGCCTAGACAGGCTGCCTAAAAAAACGTATAACACCGTTTTAAATTTACAGGTGTGCACCGTTGAAACTTGTGCTTGCTCCCATGGAAGGCTTAACCGATCCGATTATGCGTGATGTGCTGACATCCGTAGGTAGCTTTGACTGGTGTGTGACCGAGTTTATCCGTGTCACCGATTCCCTTCTGCCCGATCATATTTATCATACTTACTGCCCGGAACTGTTGAATGATGGCAAGACGGCGGCAGGTACACCGGTACATGTCCAATTCTTAGGAAATAATCCGGAGATGCTAGCAGCGAATGCCGCCAAAGTGGCAGCCATGGGCGCACCGGCAATTGACATGAATTTTGGCTGTCCGGCCAAAACCGTGAACCGTCATCGTGGTGGTTCAGTCCTGCTCGATGAACCCGAAGTCGTGCATGAGCTGGTTAAAGCCGTGCGTGATGCAGTGCCTGCGCATATTCCGGTTTCCGCCAAAATGCGTCTGGGTTATATGGACCGTAATTTCATGCTGGAAAATGCCCATGCCATTGAAGATGCAGGAGCAGCATGGGTTACCGTTCATGCACGCACCAAAGCCGATGGCTATACTCCGCCCGCATTCTGGGACCAGCTACAACCGATTCGTGAGACACTTAAGATCAATGTGATCGCCAATGGTGAAATCTGGAACAATGCCGATGCCAAACAGTGCCGTCTGGAATCCGGTTGCGAAGATCTGATGATTGGCCGTGGTGCAGTGACTACACCCGACCTGACCCAATGTATCCGTCAAAACTCGGATGCACCTTTGATGAACTGGAATGAACTACTGCAACTGCAAATTCGTTTTATCAACGGCCCAGCCAAAACTGAGATCGGGATGGTCGGCCGTTACAAGCAATGGCTGGGCATGATGTCGAAACATTATCCTGAAGCCAAAGCATTATGGGATGAAGTAAAACGGATTAAAGTTCTGGCCGAGATTACCGAAAAACTGAAAGCTTCAAATATTTAAAACTAAAAAGCCTTTGAATCATTCAAAGGCTTTTTTATGGGCTCGTAAAAGCTTATGACTGCTTAGGCTGTTTTGAATACCACTTCGAAATAAATCCAATCACAAAGTATGAATAGATTAATTTCTACTAGCAGAACATCCATATTCTAATTTTTCATTTGTTTTAAATTTTTAGATATTAAAGTTCTTTCATAAATCATTTTTTATAATCACTACAAAGGAAATACCCTCTCCTTGTAGGAGAGGGCGAGGGAGAGGTTTTTACCCCCCTCATCTCCTTGCTAAGCAGTGCTTCTTATCCCAGAGGGAGAAGGAACTTTTAATATTCATTTTAAAATGAATAGAACGATCATTTTTTTATTTATAAAAGAGATTTATGAATGCGTCCGCTCAATATTTAACAGGATTTCTTTTTTATCCAAACCACCGGCAAATCCTACCAGCTTGCCACTGCGACCAATCACCCGATGACAGGGTGCAATAATCGAAATCGGGTTTTTGCCATTGGCTGCACCCACGGCGCGTACAGCCTTGATATTACCTACCTGTTCAGCAATGTCGCGATAGCTTCGCGTTTGTCCGTAGGGAATATTCAGTAGCGCCTGCCAGACTTTTTTCTGAAAATCAGTACCGGCAAAGTCCAAAGGCAGGTCAAAAACATTGCGCTGACCGGCAAAATATTCCTGGAGCTGACGTCTGGTTTCAATCAAAACCGGATGCTGCGGATCTTCAACCAAGGTCGCCAGTTTCACCCGATTCGGCTGTTCACAGTCCCAAAGCACAGCCACCAGCGCGGTTTCATTCGCGACCAGTCGTAACTGACCTACGGGAGAATCCATATAGAGATAACTTAAGTTCATGATGGTGCCCTGTCCCAATCACTGGAGTTCATTTTCCATATTAACCCAGTTCACCGAGACAGGCAGAAACAAATTATGAAGAGGATACTTTCATCAGCACCAGACCGGAAATGATGAGTACTGCAGCCAGCATACGCAATGCTGTAGCAGGTTCACCCAGAACCCAAATACCGATGAGAAATGAACCCACTGCACCAATCCCGGTCCAGATCGTATAGGCTGTACCTAGTGGCAAAGTACGCATCGCATAAGCCAGTAAAGCAAAACTCAGTACCATGAAGACAATGGTAATAATACTTGGGGTAAGTCTGGTAAAGCCTTCAGACAGCTTCATCGAATATGCCCAAACGATTTCAAAAATACCTGCAAGAATAAGTACGATCCAGGCCATGCAGCCCTCCTCCTTTTATATAAGAATCAGGCCGTCCTGACGATTTTTCCTGTAAATTCCGATACGTAATTCACAAGGGAGGTCGTTCCTCCTCAATATCTAGATATAGAAATTTTATTAATTCGCGTGCCAACAATGTGGTCAGTGTTACAAAACATGACTTTTAGAGATACAAATTAACTTTGTCTTACTCAAGTCTTCACGACATTCTTATCTGCTCTGGTTATGGTAGAGACTAAAAATGGCAAGTTAGTATAGTTCCTACTCGGGCAGTTGAATTAATAACAATTACATGCGATTCCGCTCGGAATGTTAAGTTATACACATTAATTAAATTCAAACATTTTAGGGATAAATTACATGATTAAACATAAATTCGTGAGAGATTGATCATTTTTTACTTGGTTGAATTATTAACCCCTGATTAACAAATAACCACTAAACACAAGGGTTATATGCAATAAAAAGAACCCAATTTGAGTTCTTTTTATACAAATATTGTCTAAATCGCAATCAACCACAGTACAAACGATTACATTTTATGCAACATATCCATATGGTTATCAACATAGATATCTACACACTTATCCATAAAGTTATCCACATATTTATGCACTTATGAGTTTTTAACGATTACAGTTGAACCTGCCCTACTCTCGCTAATTCCGCACGCATTTCATCAATCACAGCTTTATAATCCGGCTTACCAAAAATAGCTGAACCAGCTACAAACATATCGGCACCCGCTTCGGCAATTTCACGAATGTTGCTTGGCGTAACGCCACCATCGACTTCCAGACGAATATCATGACCTGAAGCATCGATCAGTTTGCGTGCCTGACGCAATTTATCCAAAGTCATTGGAATAAATTTCTGTCCGCCAAAGCCAGGGTTCACGCTCATGAGCAGGATTTGATCGACTTTATCCAGCACATAATCCAGGTAATGCAATGGTGTTGCCGGATTAAATACCAGCCCCGCTTTTGCACCACCTGATTTGATCAACTGTAAAGAACGGTCAATATGATCAGAAGCTTCTGGATGAAAAGTAATGATATCAGCACCCGCTTCAAGGAAATCCCCGATCATGCGATCCACCGGCTTAACCATCAAATGCACATCAATGGGCGCCTTGATCCCATAATTTTTCAAGGCCTTACAAACACCTGCACCAAAAGTCAGGTTCGGTACATAATGGTTGTCCATGACATCAAAATGAACAACGTCTGCACCTGCTTCCAACACATTCTCGACTTCTTCACCTAAACGGGCAAAGTCAGCAGATAAAATAGAAGGGGCAATTAAATAAGGCTTGGACATGGGAGAACCTGGCTTGTTGAAATTGGATTTTTCCCATTATATCAAATCCGCTCCGGCTACTGTGATTCGATGTTGCAAGATTAAAACGCTGTGTAACGCTTTGGTGCTTATGCCGGCATCACCGCCTGGTTTAAAGTGCAGGATAATGATGAATAGTGTAGAAAACTGATGAAAAGTATTGCCCATATCCAGACGCAACAAGCTTCACGAATTGCCAAACGCCTAGCCAATCACTGGAAACATAAATTTAATATTGATGAAGCCGAACAAAATTTCCTGATTTATTTTTCAAATGCTGAAGTGATATTGGCTCCTGAACAGGATCATCTAACCGTAACGATTCAAAGCACAGATGAATTTACTGACCTGAATAAACTCGAAAATGTGGTTCTGGATCATCTGATCCGTATGGGACAGGAACATCTGACTGCCGACTGGCAAAGATAGGGGCTAAAAAGCCTTAGTGATCAGGGCATAGCAATGATCAGAAACTAAATACGATGATTCGCTTGTTCATTAAAGGCATGAATACGCTCAATTCTTTTATCCAGTTCGGGGTGAGATTCCAGATATTTTTTAAACTTCCCGATCAGGCGAATCCATTTCAGTTCGGTTTCTGTCAGGTGCCGGTCTTTTCCATCAATATTCAGGGTGAAATTTTTCATTTTTAAGGTTTGCGATTCCTCTGCCAGTATTCTGGCATTTTCCACCCGCTGCAAAAAGTTAGACAAATGAATACTGGAAATCTGCTGTTGATGCAAATGCTGCATGGCATAGTCATCGGCATCCAGTTCAATCGCCTGCGAATATCCGGCATCAGTCAACACGACTACAGAGGCTGTGACCACATCACTTAAATCTCCAGTTACCAAGGCAAACAGTCCCGCCGCCCCCAGATTGGAAATCACTTTTTGCATGCTGTGCTTCTGTACCAGATGGCCTTGTTCATGGGCCAGTACTGCAAGGACTTCTTCATCGGTGCCGCTGATTTTCACCAGTTCATCAGTCACAATAATGGTGTTATTCGGGATGGCTGCGGCATTCATGCCCATGTTTGATCCACCTTGACGGAAAATAATTTTTGCAGGTTTTCCTACAGCAATCTTTTGTTCATACAAAGTTTTTAATCGCATCTGCTGTTCTTCCGGTAGTGTACTTGGTTGGGTCTGGGCAATTAACTGCTGCTCTGTCCGGTTGCCTACTTCAACCAGAGTCTGCTCCGGAAGGAATTTTGCCAGATGTTTGGCACTATAAGGAATCCCCCATTTTAAAATCATAATCACTGCACTAATCACGATGATCATGGAAAAGAAAATCAGGATCGGTGAACGTTCAAACTTCCAGATTGCATGATAAATATCTTTATGTTTAATCCCGAGCCAATGTGGCGCTTTGCTTAAAAACTCAATCCGACGCTCTTCAGGCAGCTCAATAATCGGTTTACGACCACCGACACCACCAATGTAGGCCATGTCCGGATAAGAAAAATAAAAATCTGCAGCGCTAACTTGTACTGGAACATCCTCATCAATTTTCAAGGCAATCCCTTGTTGCTGATCCGGTACAATCCAGGCACGACGGGCTTCAGCGAGAATTCCATCATAAAACTTAACTTCGACAGGTCGTTTCATCACATTTACTCCTATAGCGACGCATCGAAATCAAATACGTCCAGGATTTCATCAGCCAAGGCACTCGGATCAGGTTGCAAGATATGCTCAAGATTAGCTTCATCTTCTGCTACATAGAGTTCCAGATGGTTCAACTGATATTGATATAAACGGATGGCAGCCCAAGGTGTCATTAAGCCCAGACTAAGAACACGCACTATCCAGTTGCTCAGCACAATCCAGCTATAACGCCAGGTAGTTACCCGTGTTTTAAAGTAACTTTGACCAAGCTCCACATGATTCCAGGTAATGAGGTATAAACGTGCAGAAATGACCGGCCAGACCAGCGCCAGACAAAGCAGATAGCTAAGCAGTAAACCCAGACTAAACAAGTTGGTGCCAATCCCGTTTACCCAATATACAACTGCTGCAAGCCAGCCAATACCAACCAGCAGGCAAAGACCCAAGGGCAGATAAATAGCAGACATAAACTTGGACCAGTTAATATTCAGCTTGAATTGCAGCTGACCAATCGATAAATGATTAAAGCAATAGCGTTTATAGAGCCAGATCATCACCGGACTAAACAGCAGCAAAGTAAAGATATTGATCAGGATGGCCAGAAATAAGACCCTATAAGCCTCACGGTTGCTGCCATTAAAATAAAAACGCACATTGCCATATTTGCTATTTCGGGCCTTGAATTTCAGCGTCATCCGAATGAGCCAGGGCAAACACAGCGCAGCGACCATCAATAAAGAACTGGTGGCAAGGATTGAATAGTTGGTCAGTACAACGGTGACCAGATACAGTTCCAGTGCAAACAGACGACCCAGCAGGATCCGGCTCGGCATGGCCACAAAGTCGAAGCGATGTTTTAAAAATTGGGTATTGCCGTAGAAATAACGCATACGGCGTGCTTTGGCCCAAGGGCTGTACAAGGTCAATGTCACAATGGTCAGCATCAGATTCACCATCCAGATACCAAAATATTCGGATGCACTGCCATGAAATCTGAATCCATATCGCTGATATTTCGGTCTGACCGAAGGCGTGGCTTCAGTCGAAAAACTTGAAGCAGCTGGAAATAATGACTCACTGACACGAATACCGTCTGCTGTCTGCTGCATGACGACCCCAATTTTTTATACTTTTATACATCTGATATTAAAAGAAAAACCCCCAGAATGTAAAAACATTTTGGAGGTTTTTTAATCTTTTTGGCTTTGCTACATATCTGCAGTCCTACTTTAAGGATTTAACTGCACGGCATGGAATTGCAAATGATCATCTACGAAACTTTGAATAAAGTAATAACCATGATCATAGCCCTGATGTTCACGCAAAGTGAGCGGCTGGTTCACGCCATCACAAGCCTGCTGGAACAGGGCTGGATTAAGCTGGTTATAGAACTGGTCTGAAAAACCCTGATCAATCAGGATATCGCCAAACAATGCGCCCTTTTCCTGAACCAAAGCGGTCGCATCATGTTTCAGCCATTCCTCTTTTTCAGTACCCAAATAATTCGAGAATGCTTTGTCTCCCCATGGGCACTGACTCGGCGCACAAATTGGTGCAAAGGCTGAAACAGATTTAAATTTTTCTGGATATTTAAATGCCAGAGTCAATGCGCCATGACCACCCATACTGTGGCCGAAGATACCGATCTTGCCGGGATGGATCACGAATTCCTCAGTGACCAATGCATAAAGCTCATCGACAATGAAGCTTTCCATTTGATAGTGTTCAGCCCACGGTGCCTGAGTGGCATTAATATAAAAACCCGCACCCTGACCAATATCCCAGTTGTCGCCTTCTGCCACACCTTCGCCACGTGGCGAAGTATCCGGTGTTATCAGAATCAAGCCAAGCTGTGCCGCCAAACGCTGTGCATGCGCCTTGATGGCAAAAGTTTCTTCGGTACAGGTCAAACCCGCCAAATAGAATAAAGCAGGACAGCTGTGACCTTCTAAAGCTTGAGGCGGCAGGAAAATGCCAAACTTGGTCGGGGTTTTAAGATAGCGCGAATCAAAACGATAAATCCGCTGTTCACCTTCAAAGCTTCTATTGTTCTGTATAAGTTCCATGGCTATTCCTTATTATTGCAACCGGTCTGTGGATGACATTGATCTAGGGAGATGCTGTTGCCGTACTGTTCTGGGGAAATAAACGTTGCTCCAGTTGTGGCAACATCAATTCCATATTCTTGCCGATGACCCATTGCGGTTCTGATGGCTCAAAGCCTTGAGCCGATTCCCATTTTGCTACAGTATCTGTGGCCTGTGCGAAAGCGCTTTGCAAGCTGCTATTTTCACGCATGGCTTCATCAAAGAACGCACGACCAAAATAGGTATAATCCGCTTCATTCGAACAGCCAAAAGACTGACGGTCGGCTGCAGAAGCCGTAATCACCAAAGTATTGTCATTCTGTAAGGCTGAAGCAAAACTGCCTGAAAAACATGCCGAGATTACGATCACGCGCCAGCGTATGCCTGATGCATCCAGTGTCTCACGCAACCATTTTGGATCAACCTGCGCCAGATCCAGTGGGGCATTTTCCATTTCAAATACATTCGGCAAACCGTGAGAGGTCATATATAAAAATAATACGTCACTTTCACGGTTCATCTGCTGCCCCATACGGCGCAATGTCAGCTCCATACTGGTTTTGGAAGCAATCGGCATAGTGGTACGTGTCGCTGGGTGATTGACCAAGGCAATCGATCGGCCAAAAGTACCAAAACGGGTATCAAACTGCTCTTTAATCCGCTCAACTTCAGAATGGAATACATCCTGATAGCTCGCTCCGGCTACCCCCATGAAATACCAGTGTGACTGTGCAAATTCACCATACTCGATATTTTCCAGCGCTTTATTCAGCAAAGTTGGCTGGGCATAGAAAGCATCTTCGGCAAAACTCGGTGGAATTTCTTCGACTTTCCAGATCGGCTGATCTTTGACTGAAATCTGCCAAACTACTAGCGTAAACAAAGTCGCCAGCATAATCAGCGCACGTTCCCACCACGGCCATTTTAATTCATGTGAAATCACCCAGACCACTGCCAGACTTTGCCAGACAAACAGCATGACAAAGAGCGTTGGAATATAGTCGTAAAGGATATAAGGCAGATAATCCAGATCACCCAGATACTGAATCAGACACTGGAACAGCATGATATGGGTATCTAACACCAACCATAACAAGGCTGGCACCAGCATCAAGCGTGGATTATTGACCCGTTGCGAAAGAAAAATACCGACAATCAGGGCAATGAAAGGCCAAAGCGCATAACTGATCAGACCTTGAGAGTTAAAATCTCCCATACGGCCTGAACTGAGCCAGCTAAACAAACTGTTGGCGCAGCCCCCCAAGATCCCCCAAAACACCAGTTGCATGATGGACGGACGGACCAGTTGTAAAGAACGCCTCGACCCCAGAAATAACCACATCCCGGCAATTTGGTTGCTCTTAAAATCGTGCCAAAAATTAATGGAGGGTTTAAAGTCGATCATAGGATTTCAAGGAGATGAGTGGCTCGCTAATGTGCTGAATAAGTTTATGCTTGATAAGCATTTAATCAATGCTAATTTTAAATATATAACAAATCTTTGCTTAATAAAGAAGCCATTATCCTATTCAGCTACAAGTTCATGCTGAAAATACGCATCAAAGCGACAAGCATCGCCTTGCCATTGATGATTTGGCTCTTTTCCAGCCAGAAATACCGCCAGACGCGGACGTTTGACCACGACACGCTTGCCAATTTTCTGCGCCAGTTCCAGCAAGTTGTCGCCCAGATCCATTTCACCATCTTCAGGCAATAACATATGCAACAGCTGCATCTGTTTTTTGACCTGTGCCTGCTTTTTGACTGCCTGCTGATTTTGATCCCGCTGTGGGAACATTGGATCAAGATAAACTACATCGACAACTTTATGCTGCTGGGCCTGTTGCTGCAGATAATCGGCTGAATCAGAAAAAACCAAATGAATCCGTGATACGACCTGACTCAGGAATGCATCCGACTGGGCACGTATATGGCTATCTTCAAGCAAGGTGAATAGAACCGGATGCCGTTCAACCAAGGTCACTTGCGCACCTAAATGTGCCATCAACAGACTGTCATGTCCCAGACCCGCAGTCGCATCAACCAAGCTTGGTTTTTCACTTAAATTACAGGCGCGTGCAATCATTTCCGATTTCAAAGATGCGCGTTTTAAGCGTCCGGTTTCCGCTTGCCAGTCCGGTTGCATCTTCATGCCGTTGGCACATAACCAGAGTCCGTCAGCATCGGCACAAAGGGCCAGTTCAGGATTTAAACGGAAAAAACGTGCATTGAGTTTTTCAACAGTTTCAATTTCAACCTGCACCCCACGAGAAGAAAGCACAGCCTCAAAGTGCTGTGCTTTATCTTGATAGTCAGATTCGGCATATAAGCGAATCACGCTTACCATAGTTTCCAACCTGTATAGGCAAATAATAAAATCAGCAGACCCGAAGCAATACGATACCAGGCAAAGATCATAAAGTCGCGTTTGGCCACATAAGCGACCAGCGCACGGATTAATATCAATGCCGAGATAAAGGAAACCAGAAGCCCAACTCCGATCACGGTCCAGTCTTCAGTCGTATTTAACACATCATAGCTTTGATAAAGATCCAGCAAGCCAGCGCCAATGATCACCGGAATACCCAGAAAAAATGAGAATTCAGTTGCTGCCTTACGGGACACACCCAAAAACATCGCACCGATAATGGTTGCGCCTGAACGGGAAGTACCCGGAATCAAGGATAAAACCTGAATCAGGCCAATCCAGATCGCATCTCTAATGCTGAGTTCTTCAACTTCATGCACACGGACTTGTGGTGGATTCTTTTCAATCCAGATAATGATCAAACCACCGACGATCAAACCAATGGCAATCGCAATATCATTAAACAGTAATTGTTTGACGGTTTGTCCCAGCGTCAGACCAATCAATATAATCGGAATAGAAGCCAGAATCAGGCCAATGCCTAAACGGCGACCTTGCGGTTCACCGCTGACAATCCCGGTCGCTGCCCCCCAAAGACGTGCCCAATATTCATAAATAACGGCAGCAATTGCCCCCATCTGAATCGCGATGACGAATACATCACTCTTTTCCTTGGTCCAGAAATTCATTAATTCTGATGCCAAAATCAAATGGCCGGTACTGGAAATAGGCAAAAACTCGGTAATGCCTTCGATAATACCCATGATGGCCGCTTTGAGTAGCAGTAAAAGATCCATGCTTTATCCTAATTAATTATGCTTTGCCTTGTTCTGGAATTTTTTTCCACGCGTTATCGCGTAAATATACGGGTAATGCCAATTCTGCACTCACCCATTTTTCTACTTGTGCCGCTGCACGTGCAATGCTGGCAATATCCTGTGCGGTCGCATGCACATCTTTATAAATTGAAGTTTCGCTTTGTACCAGTTCAGCACCTGAGCCAACCGGGGTAAAGCGCACAGCTTGGCTACCTTCTGCATAACTTAACAGTTGCTCATCATCGACCGATTGCATAATTCCTTGGGCATCCAGTTGATAGCTCGCGATATAGACTTCGCTCATGCGGGCATCCAATACCGCAGACACTTCAGTCAGACCATGCAAACGGTAGGCTGCTTGTGCCAAAGCCTGCAAAGTTGACACCGGAATCACCGGCACATCATTTGACCAGGCCAAGGCCTGAGTCACGGCAGCATTAATACGCACACCGCTAAAAGAACCCGGACCACGACTAAAGGCAATCGCGGTCAAATCAGCAATGGCCAGCCCAAGATCTTGCAGACCTTGTTCAATCATCGGGAGAATCGTTTGCGTTTGTGCCTTGGCGCGCGCATCAAGCTGAAAAAATAGTTCTTGAGTATCATCGATTACAGAAACGGAACACTGCTCATTGGCAGTCTCCAATGCCAGCACTTTCATGCACAACCTTAATTCAGAGAATATAAAAAACGCGGATATGATACTCCACTCATATCCGCTACGCGAGATTTTCCCGAAACAGATACAAAAATGCCTAGAAAATCTAGGCTTATGATTCACTCATTAAAAGAGTGCCTTAGAGTTGCACTTCTTCCAAATCCTGAAATTTCTGAAAATGCTCGGCATAATGCATGGCGCTCATTGTTAATTTTTGAATACTGTCATCATCCAGCGTTTTCACCACTTTACCGGGTGAGCCCATCACCACAGAATTGTCTGGAATGATCTTGCCTTCCGGAATCAAGGCATTGGCACCAATAATACAATTCTTCCCAATCACGGCATTGTTCAGAATGACCGCCTGAATCCCGATCAGGCTGTTATCGCCAATGGTACAACCATGCAGCATGGCCTGATGGCCGATTGTCACATAATCACCAATGTGCATCTCAATGCCTGCATCCGTATGCAACACTGCATTTTCCTGCACATTACTAAAGTCACCCAATTTAATTTTACTGTTATCTGCACGTACTACGGCACCGAACCAGATACTGACTTGTCGCCCAAGTTCAACTTGCCCAATCACGGTTGCGGTTGGTGCCACCCAGCCATCCCATGGCTGATGTGTAGCGGTAGGTATATATCCCTGAAATTTGTACAACATTGATAAAATCCTGTTCAATGGTTAAAAAAATTTGGAGCGTTTAAAAGTTGGAGAATTAAGCAAGAATGGCCAGTCTTTTTTATAATCCAGCCCATATTGAAATAAAGAAATCAACATACGTGCGGTCAAGCCCCAAACCACTTCATTTTCTACCCGCATACTCGGAAAATATAAGGATTGCTGAGCAAAGCGAACTTCATAAGGTGTGGGCGTCACTTCAAGTAAATGCTGCAATGAGGCAAAGAAAATCCGGTCGATTTCCGTCGGTTGTGGAATCAGCTTCACTTGCGGAGGAATCAGTCCCACAATCGGTTTGACCAGCATGCCATTGCGGGCTTTTTGCATCGGCAAATCACCCATTAAATGTACATCAAAAGGATTGAGTGCCGTTTCCTCATAGGCTTCTCTTAGAGCCACCACAATATTACTGGTATCTTGCGGATCGCGCTTGCCACCCGGAAATGAGACTTCTCCAGCATGATTATTCAAATAAGCTGAACGGCGCGTCAGCAATACTTTCGGATCAGCTTCATCTGTAATTGCAATCAACACGGCAGCATGCGCAGATCGGATACGCTTGGAAAAACGTAAGCGTTGCTGCAACCTTTGTGTCAATTCACATGCATCCATTCTTTCAACCCTGACGATGATCATAATTTCATCATAGCCGATTTTAGTCGGGGCGGGAGAGAAATGATGCCAAATTTTGCTTTTTCAGTTATCCTGAGCATACTTTTATCATTGATGATGAATATGAACTTCTGTGCGAATTGTGGACATAAAACCACTGCTAAAATTCCTTTGGGCGATCAGCAAATTCGCAGCGTATGTGATTCATGCGGCTCTATTCATTACATTAATCCGAAAGTTATTTGTGGCGCTTTGGTCTTATTCGAAAACAAAGTACTGCTCTGCCGTCGTGCCATTGAACCACGCTACGGCTTATGGACTTTACCTGCCGGCTATATGGAACTGTTTGAAACCATGGAGCAAGGGGCTGCACGGGAAACCCGCGAAGAAGCCGAAGCTGAAGTAGACATTGAACAGCTGTACTGTATGTATAACATTCCACGTATTGGTCAGATTTATGTGCTATTTAAAGCCAATCTGATTGATGGAAAATTTGGTGCGGGTGAAGAGACCATCGAAACACGTTTATTTGATGAAGCAGATATTCCCTGGACCGAACTAGCCTTCCCGAGTGTAGAACACACCCTCAGACATTATTTTGAAGATCGTAAAAGCAACACTTTCCCAATGCATCTGGAAACCTTAGGCACACGTCTAGACCACACGGGTTAAATCTAATCTGTATAAAAAATCCCATACTAAGATGGGATTTTTTTTTATTTCTAAGGAATATTATTTAGCTTTGACTTGATAGCAATCCGCGAGTTTAAACTCAACCGAACCACCGTTTAATTTTGCCAGGCTAATATCTGCCGGTGTTTCACCCTCATTGTTATTATTATAAACTTTTTGAAAACTCGCATAGGTATTGGCCCATTGTACCCCATCACCTGCCGAATTCAGGAAAGTTACACGCCCATTCTGGCCAACATTAGTATCCAGCACATTAGACAAATTGAGCAGCGCACCACCGATCACAATCGAATCCCTAGAATCCGGTGAAGACTGGATGCGTGAATCTACCCCTACCAATGCGCCATTGATATTACCAAACTTTTCATTGGCCAAAATCAGGCGCATGGAAACCGCTTTATCAGCCACAAATGCACGTCCCAAAGTTCCAAGGCGATATTGTTGTATGCCTTGATGATCTAAGAGCGTAGCTGCCAATACATCACCTTGACAGCCATTCACCGGATCAGTCGCAAAACTACTAGAGGATTGCATATTGGTGCGTACATCACCATTACTGTCAATTACAATTCCTAAAGTAATTGGGCTGACAGTGCTATCTGTAAATTTAAATTCCAGATTGGCATACATTGGGAAGATATATTTCTCCTTATCTGCCACGTTCTGCGCTGTTTTAAAGACCTGACGATCCAGATAACTAATTGGGAAAATCTTATATAGATCAACGCTTCCCGTATAGTTTTCCCCATCGGCCTGCAAACGCCACAACCCCAAGTTGGCTTGATCGGAAGTATCCAGCGATTTTTTGTCAGTCACCATCTTATAGAAAGCTTCTTTACCGGCGATCACATAATCATTCAATAATCTGCCTTGATACAACTCAAGCGGAGTCGCATTATTTGCAATATTCAAGCGGTAAGGCGTGTTAATGGTTTTACTGGTTGGATGAATCCATGAACTTTGCGGATCAGCGGTCATTTGTACCGGTTTCACCTTACGGATGAGTTGAGCATTAATCCCCCCTAAGGAAGATAAATTTTCTTTAGCCAGAGTTAACTCATTATCACGCCATTGTAAGCCGCTGCCAAAGGTATAGCCCTGGCGATCGGTAATCAGCATAAAATGGCCAAATAAATATTTAGTATTCTTATTCTTAATATCACAAGGGCTTTGATTACAGCCCACCAGTCCATCTGAACCCGTCAGGTTACTACCAATTACGCCTGAAGTTGAGAATAATGAAAATTCTGGCTGATACACGGCTGCGTTAGCAATCGTCACCAGTTTTTTAACGGTGGCAAAAGCCACCTCATCCGAAATTGTGCTGATATCAACAAAATCTTTAATTTTGGTCGCCAAATCGGCATCCATCAGATTGATATTCTCACTGGTTTTCGCCAGGTCTTTACGCATCTCTTCAGTAATATACAAAGGTTGTACATCAGATGGATTAATAATACGCCCTTCTTCTAACGCCAAAGCTTGCAGAATTTTAACCAGACGCATGGCCACCTGAACGGTAGGATCATTAGGCACCAAATCACCTACCGGACGTCGAGCAATCCCAGTTGCAATATCGATTACACTTAAACGCGGCAGCTGGGTCTGGGCACTAAAACTAGCATAATCGCTGAGTTTAATTTGACCTAAATTAATCTTGCGCGAAGCAAAACTTTGAATATAAAACTCAATATTATCCGTCTTTTGACAGGTTCCAGAAGCAACCCCGTTTTTACTATCAAATAACGTAATAAAGGTATTTTCTGTATCGCTACTACAGTTAAAGTTCAAACCATCGAGCGGATATTCCAGCCCCCATTCCACACAGTTAGTTGTACCTGGGATACAAGTACCATTGGTCGTGGCTTCATCATTTTTTTCTGGAATGACATTGGCACTTTCCCCACCACACCCACTCAGTGCCGTTAAAAGTGTAGTTAAAGCAAATGGAAATAATATTTTATTTTTCATCTTTTTGTACTCGAATAGTCCTTATCGAATGGCGACTAATTTTAGTTGTCCATGATTTGTCAGCATCTTGTCTTCAACATCTATTGCTGAGGCCAAAGGCGTCAATAATATATATTCACTTTGAGCAGGAATCTGGAGAACCCCTTCGATACGCTCATGTTGAATAATATTCGCCTGGCCTTCCTGATTTTTAAAACCGCCCGCTCCTTCAAGCACACAGCCGCGACTGTCTAAAAACACAACAAAAGGCCAATAATACGTTGGATTTTTCTGGCTAGAAGCATAAGAGTTGATCTGAATATTCTGGATATCGGATTGAAGCTTTACCACTTCAAAATCAAATTCGTCTGCTTTAAGAGGTGCGCGAGGCCACAGGTTAACTGCTTTTTTAAGGCTGATTTCTTTCGCTTTTTTAATTTTCTTATCATTAAAACACTGCTTGCCCAAGCTATCGATGGTCTCCGACTGTGAAATACGATAATAACTTTGAGCCAGTACTACAGGACCAGAATCTACTTCTGGCGTTTGAAACAAGGATTTTAATACGGATTGTCCCACCCCTTTTTCACGTTCAATTGTCTGGATCCGGGTAGTTCCAATATTTTTATCTACTACTCCTTCGGGCATGCTATAGAAACGTTTTTTGCCTTCCAAATTAAATTCTTTATTTTCCAGATACTCACTATCCACATATTCAATGCCTTCAACTTGGCTAAATCCCGGTTTTTGTATAGTAGCAACAGAAGATCCAGCTCCAATATCAGGATTTTGAATAGCTTGAGATTCAGGTTTTAATTGTGGTTTAGACTGAATCTTTTCTTGCACAGTATGCAGTTGTGCTGGTTGTACTGGTTGTACAACCATATTATGGTCATGCTTAAGTTTAACTTGCCTATTTTCTACGACGGGCAATTTTTCTATGTTTTGTCTTACAGTTACAGGCTGAACTATTGCAGCTTCTACTTTTTTCAACAATCGAGATTTGTCTTCAGTTTTTTTCTCTGCATTATTACGGGGTACGACTAATGGTCGTCCATCCGGACCAATAATCGTAATAAATTCTTTAGCGCTTGTATAAAAAGACACGGATACCAGATTTAATGCCAGTACCGCTGTCAATCCAACGTTCCTTGTCTTGATCATTTTTCCCTTACCAACGCGTGCGATAGTTCAAACCTAAAATTGTAATTTTGGTATCTGTTTTTACGTTTAAACCTGCATATGGGTTTAATAACAGGTTATTTACCCCTGTCTGGTTGGCTAAACTACTGGTATTTGCTGGAATCTGATCTTTGCTACGCAAGAAACCAATTGATAGATCCAGATCAGTGTCTGCATCAAAACGGTAACCCACACCTAAACCAAATAACTGTGCACCATTGATCGGTACCATGGTATTACGCTTATTTTTTGGAATAGCACTGGTCCGTGGTTCATAACCTGCCCGAAGCTTCAAACGGTCTGTAGCGGAATACTCCATCCCGATACCAAAGTTCCACGGCGATTCAAATCCCATCGGTAAAGCCAAGGTTGAGTCAGTAACATTGGCAGACAAAATTTTGGCAATTTTTAGGGCTGAAATAGTACGATCAAATTCGAATTTAAATTCGTCCCAGACCTTGTAATCTGTCCAGCCAATATCAAAATTCACTTGCAAATCTGGTATCACTTTATATTTGATACCTGCCTGAAAATGCGCCGGATATTCAAAATCCTGCGACACCAGACCAGATTCACTCGATGGTATGTAATTAGGAAATCCAAGAATTGCAGCCAGAATCTGGCCGGTCGGTGAGGTCATTAAACCTTTAATCATTTCCTGAGGAGCTTTGGCATTATCAATATGATATTTACCTTTTAAGCGCATTTTTGCAGCACTTTGGTACACCATACCAAAACTAAAGTCTTCGCGCGGTTCCCACAATATTCCCAGGTTATAACTTGGGCTTAAGTTCTGCTCAAGCTCCAGTTGCATTTGACCAAACTTGCCAAATGGGTTCATCCCCTCATCCGCATTACAGATCCCGAGCAAAAGAATATCTGTAATAATGTCGGAATTTTCTTTAAACGGCGTACACACGACTTCGTCGATCATACGCAACATCCCAATCAACTCATTCGGGAAACGCAAGTCCGTTTTCATCCCGATGGCTTGATAAGACATCCCGATAGAAGCACCAATCGACAGTTGGTCATTGACCTCATAACCGATGGATGGTGACAGATAGGTAATCCGCTCTAAAGCAACCTGCTGTCCCATAAAGTTTGCCGGGTTCCCATCTTCATGACCAAAACCTGCCATGAGAGGAGCATAAACAGCAGTCGCATAAGTGGCTTTCGATCCAGGGGGATTGTATGCGATCCCCATCGTGGGTGCAGTCAAAGGAAGACCTTCGCCTAAATCCACCATTTTTTTCAGAAAAGGAACATACAGGCTGACATATTCCACATCGCCTTTGACTGGGCCTTTAAAATCGGTACACAAATCAGATGAAACTTCAGGACCGTCATTACAGACAATAGGATCATCAGAATAGCCAAATACGTTATATCCGGCCGGTACTGAAAACTCACGCTGGATATCAAAATTAGCCACAATGATTTGCTGTTCGGTTTGCAGACCATCAATTTTAGTCAGTGCAGCCGGGTTAAAGTGGATGGCATTGACCCCTGGAGGATCTGCGGTGACGGCATTCCCCATGGATAGTGCACGTAAATCAACTGAAAGGTTGGTTCCCAATTGTGCAAAGGTATAACTTGAACAGCCCGCAAGAATAATTCCTGTTAATAACGGGCTAAGTCGAATGTTTTTCATACGACACCCCTATTAACTGATTTTTTTACCAAAACCTAAAATATCAAGTGGGAATGATAATCCCAACGAAACATCCGGTGCATCTTCGGTCAGCCCTAAGCCAACGGTACCATTAACAATGGTTTCTGGAGAGACTCGCACACCTAAGGAAATTGCAAAGGTAGAACTGGTCTGATCTGCAGCAGAATAACTTTCACCAGTGTTATAGTTAAATTCCGCACCAGTATTAAAGCTTTGCTGATAGGACATGGTCATCGAAACATCATAGTTAAATGAATATGCGAAACCAAAGGCAAAGCCTCCACTAACACCCGGTTCAAACTCTTCAATAATCCGGCTACCTCGACGCTGATTCAGGCTCGATTCTTTAAAACCATAGTTCGCAGAAACGGATGCAAACAATACGACTGGATCAATGTATTTACGCGTACTAGCACCTACTCCAGCAGAGTAATAGCCCTTTCCTGCTGCCAGATCTGTCGCGGCATTAATTTCATAAGGGCTGTCACCGGTTTTAGTTGATAAATTACCAAATAAAATCAGAGGCAGACGACCTGCTTTTAGCGGGAAGGGCTCCCAGCGAGCACCCAGACTAATATCACCCAAGCCTGCAGTAGACGTATCTTTTAACAAGTCAGTTTTAGCCACTAAAGGTAGGGAGGCAGTCAAGGTCAGGTTATCTTTCACGCCATATTGGAAAGTGAAAGTATTAGTCATACTATGTGTTGCATTTTCTTGAACACGTAGTTGATACAATTGGCCCTGAGCCATTTCTATATCGAGTTGAGTGTCCCGATAATAGGTATAATCAATATCGTAATATGATGAAATTTCACCTTGTTTTATCAGAGAGTATTGGCGTTCATTTGACGTAAATACTTCTTCCAGATTAGCTGCCTGAGTAGCATCTCCTTCTTGTTGCTGTAAAGCTTGAGATGCATCTACTACCTGGCCAGCCTGAGTCTCTACAGGTGCTGCTGTTTCCACGGCAGCCTCTTCAACTGCTTCATATCCACCTAGTTCCGATTCTTCTGCAGTCTGCGTTTTGACCTGCCCGGTTTGAGCCGGTACAGATGCAGCAGTTTCAACAACAACTTCTTCATCAACCGTTTCGTATTCACCTAGTGCTGGTTCTTCTGCAGCAAATGCAACGCCCATTACCATTTGAATGCTCAGTGCCAAGAACGTCTTGTTCATCCATTTACTGTTCATATCCATTTCACCATTTTAATTTTTATTACTGTTTTTCGTTTTATTTATTCTTGTAATACAGTCTCAGGAAGTTATGTTGATATTCCCCAAATTGTTCTGACTCTGTATTACGATTACGGTCCATACGGATCGTAGAAGCTTTATCAGCAATTTTTTCCATATAAAATTGTGGGTACTGCATGTCAACCAAGGCATAGCGATTGATCGTAGCATCTTCTACATGGCGCATATCTGATTCTTTTAATGCTAGAAAATTTTTGCGATATTGTTCAGGTACATTAATCAGGAACAAAGTATTATTTTCCCAAATATCCTGAAAACGCCGTTCCTCAAAACTGATATTACCAAGTGCCGGATCTGCAACATAAACCCGGCCATTTTTATAACCTTTATAAACTACAAAATGCTTAAATCCCGCATAAGAAATCGGAACAATGGCAGGCTGATCTTGATTGACTAAATCTTTGAACTCTCCTCGATATCCTCCACTTTCCAATCCTAAGGCTGAAACGAAGCGCTTCATATCAAGCAGAGAAAAACTACGGCGTTCAACAATTTTATCCGTTTCACCGAATTTCATTAGCCCACTCATGACTTGCTGCTCATCCAGCTGCGTACCGACATAACCATTGAGGAGGGTCGTCAGTGCTGCTGAACCACAACTATAATCATAAGCTTGACGTACAATGCCCTGAAATTGATCCAGAAGTGCCGGTTTTACTTCCACAGCTTCACGGTGCATACGTACAAAAGAGTCATTTCTTGAATCAAGAACTTCAGTATAGTGAACAGCACCATTCGGCTGTTTTTTGATATCCAGAGCTTCTTTGGCAGCGTAATACATCAATGCCGAGCCCAACGCGATCTCTAACATAATTATTAACTTTTCTTATAATGGGCATGATGTGCCTATTTTTCTTTTTATAGAGCATTCACTCTACTTCCCTGTAACTAGAAAGATACCTGTTTTTTCAAAAAAATACAGTATTTTTTTTATTTTTTAGATAAGTGATATAGTCATAAAAAAGCGCGTGTAAACACGCGCTTTTTTTAAAATAAAGATTAGTGACCTGAAATAGTAATAATTGCGCCTTTTGTATAACTACCCTGAGCTTGAGAGTAGAATGTTTGTAAGCCTTGAACTTCCATATCACCAATTGATGATCTTGCTTCACGGTTACCTAAATGAATACCTTTAATGTATTGGTCTTTCGCCCCAGTATCATTACTTACAATACGAACATGCGCTGCCTTACCTAACTGAGCTGTAGTACCTACATAAGCATCGTTATATACAGAAATATTCTGACTAATGGTTAAATTATTAGAATCCGCATCTGCAATTTTGATACTTTCAACAAAAATCTCACCGGCTTCACGTGTAGTCACTGGAGTCGTACCTACAAGCCCCACTGCTTTATTTTTAGACGAGTTATCTAAAATACCTAGGTTTTTAATTTCTAGACCACCTACCATTACACTATTCATCTTGATCATAGCGCCTTGTGGAGCAGCACCCAGTTGAATATTGGCATTTATCACACCAGTTTTAACGTCAAAACCACTAATGATGTCGTTTACAACACCGGCACCACCTCGACGAATCGAATCCGGATCATCTGTACCAGATGCAGTTACACCAATTCGGCCAACTTTGATATCTAGACCCGATACTTGTGCAGCAACATTAATGAAAGGATTACCAGCACCAGCATCCGAATCAATTACCAAGTCAGCAAGGTTACGGGATGCAAGTAAATAGGCACCATTATTGTCATAATTGGCACCGATTACTACACCATGCGTTGCAGTAGTAGGATCAGCAAGAGCAGCAGCATCAGGTGCTGTATCAGTCTTACCACGGATTACGAT
The DNA here is from genome assembly GCF_024129855.1 of Acinetobacter lwoffii. Classification (GTDB taxonomy): domain Bacteria; phylum Pseudomonadota; class Gammaproteobacteria; order Pseudomonadales; family Moraxellaceae; genus Acinetobacter; species Acinetobacter lwoffii_L. The sequence continues at coordinate 9,226 of NZ_JAMXXC010000011.1, read as the reverse complement.
CGCACCTGCTGTAGAAGTACCTCCGAAACCCGCCTCATTTGCAACACCTTTTGGCGCTAAACCGTCGTTATCATGGATAAATAATTTTTCAATAGCAATTTTCGAGATGCCGATACCAATTGTCAAACCGTCTTGACCCGTTGTTTCACTTAGAGATGCATCATCCATTGCTTGCATCGCCATCGCATTGGCACTAAATGCAACTGAAGTCGCTAAAACTAATTTTGTAAATTTTTTCATTGTTTACTCTCCCAAGAGTACTATTTTTTTTGGTTGTGAATTACTCAGTGTTTAGGCTGTATTTTTTATTTTCTGACAGCTTAAGCATCTTTCCTTGAGTAATTTGCTAGCCCACTTAAATTAGCGTCGAGTCAAATTTTGATCAACTGTTGTTGGTCGCAATCTGTCGCTTACCGATAAACGGTATTTCATGATTTAAAAATATTTTCCTGGCTTCTTGATATAAAATAGTAAGTCATATCGAACTCTCCATAACTGAATGACCGAAGCTCTCTATCATCGTCCCTTAAAGTTTGAATCACGTCTGGTTACAGATCTATTATCCGCATTGAAGACATTGAATCATCTGGTGTATTTAAATAATAATGGTCGGCCTTTTATTGCCTGCTGCGCTCAAGAATATTTTGTTGCGCAGACATCACAAATTCAGTCTTTTAAAAGAACAGGGATTGAACAATACCAATCCAGCCCATCTGAGTTTAATTTAGCAATCAATGTATTAAAAACTCCTCAAGAGCATGGCTTTCGTGGAGGCTATGTTGGTTTTATCGGCTACGATTATGCCGCTCAACAATATATTCAGTATCCAGACCGTCCTCAACCTGGTTTATTTATTGGTCAATTTCCTTCCTACATTAAACCAACCCCTGATGGCTGGATGTTCTATAGTGATGATCCACAGGCAGAACAGATTTTCAATTATATTCAGAACTTACTTAAGCAAAATAAAATTCAATCGAAATTTCACTTAAAAAATCCTTGTATCTCACGCTGGACTAAATCTGTTTATACTCAGGCTTTTCAGAAAATTCAGGACTATATTGTTGCAGGTGACTGCTATCAGATTAATCTGACCCAAGAGTTTAAAGGTCGTGCCCAAGGCTCCCTCTTAGCAACTGCCCAAGCATTCTGGACATTAACCGAAGCGCCCTATGCCGGTTATTTGCGTATTGGTGATTTTGAATTACTCAGTTGCTCACCCGAGTTATTTATTGACTTTGAAAAAAATCGGAAAATTATCACTAAACCAATTAAAGGCACCATGCCACGCTATACAGATCCCGTGCTGGATGAACAATCTAAACAAATCTTAAAAGCATCGGAAAAAGATCAAGCAGAAAATGTCATGATTGTGGATTTATTACGTAATGATTTAAGTATTTATGCGGAAACAGGCTCGGTTAAAACACCCAAATTATTTAATATCGAAAGTTTTAATCAAGTGCATCATATGGTGAGCGAAGTTGAAGCGACCCTAAAAGCAGATATCAATCCTTTCGAGGTGTTAATGTCAGCCCTACCAGGTGGCTCAATTACGGGTGCACCTAAAATTCGTGCCATGCAGATTATTGCTGAACTGGAAGGTGCAGCACGTGGGGCTTATTGTGGATCAATGGGTTATTTTAATTTTGATGGTACCGGTTCCTGGAACATTCTGATTCGTTCCATCCAAAAATATCAAGAAGATGTTTCTTTATGGGCGGGTGGTGGTATTACCATTTCTTCGGATTGTGATGCAGAATATCAAGAATGTTTTGATAAAGTTTCAGCGATGCTGGATCTGTTAAATACGTGGTATCAGCCTAAATAAATAAAAAGCGAATCATTTGACTCGCTTTTTTCTACAAATCCACCCTAACCCTCCTTTAGTAAAGGAGGGAAATCCTCCCTTTTCAAAGGGAGGCTAAGAGGGATTTTAATCACACCAAAATCTCATTTTTTAGTGTATCGACTAAACGCTGATTTTGCTCATCTGTACCAATGGTAATTCTTAAGAACTGGTTAATACGTGGCTTGTTAAAATAACGCACGATAATGCCACGTTCACGTAGTTCGCTGGCCAACTTACCTGCATCCTTAGATGGCAATGAGGCAAAAATAAAGTTGGCACTCGATGGTAAAACTTTAAAACCAAGCTCATTTAATTGGGACACCAACTTTTCACGACTCGTAATCACTTTTGCATTTTGTGCTTCAAAGTAGGCTTGATCTTCAAATGAAGCGACCGCTGCAGCAATCGCAAAACGGTCCATCGGATAAGAGTTAAAGCTATTTTTGACTGCTTCCAGTGCTGCAATTAAATGGGACTGAGCAATCGCAAAACCAACACGCAAACCCGCAAGAGAACGTGACTTCGATGTGGTTTGACATACGACTAAATTCTCATATTTCTCAACCAGCTTAACTGCTGATTCAGCACCAAAATCCACATAGGCTTCATCAATCACCACCACTGAATCCGGATTGGCTTGCAGAATTTCTTCAATCGCAGCCAAACCTAGATCAATACTGGTCGGCGCATTAGGATTAGTAATAATAATGCCGCCATTAGCTTGTTTATAGTCATCCACAACAATTTCAAAGTCATCATTCAATGGTAAGATTTTGGTTTTGACGCCAAAAAACTGACTATAAACCGGATAGAAACTATAGGTAATATCTGGATAAAGCAGAGGCTGTTTTTGAACAAAAAAAGCCTTAAAGATATGTGCCAAGACTTCGTCTGAGCCATTGCCGACAAAGACAGTGTCTACAGGTACATTTTGCTGTTTAGCGATCGCCTGTTTCAACTCTGATGCATCCGGGTCAGGATACAGACGCAAAACATCCGCCGAATTCGCAAGTACCTTTTGAACCGCTTCTACCACTTTGGGTGATGGTGGATACGGATTTTCATTGGTATTAAGTTTTAAAATATTCTGGATTTTTGGTTGTTCGCCTGGGGTATACGGTTCTAATTCACGTACTTCAGGACTCCAAAAACGCATTTGTTCTGTTGTGATATTCATTTTATATTCTCTTTAAACCCTCTCCTAACCTCTCCCTGAGCCATATATGGCGCAAGAGAGGAATTTTCATTAATAAAGACACAAGATTTTTGTGGTTTAAATTCTCCTCTCCTTTTAGGAGAGGGTCAGGGAGAGGTTGTAATGCTATTTATGATTGATAACGATAACGTGCTGACTGTGCATGTGCATCCAAGTTCTCTTGTTGCGCCAAGATATCCGCAGTTTTTGCTAAAGTTTTTACACCTTCTTGTGAGCACATGATCAAACTTGAACGCTTCTGGAAATCATAGACACCAAGTGGCGATGAAAAACGCGCAGTACCTGAAGTTGGCAAGACATGGTTTGGCCCGGCACAGTAATCACCAATGGCTTCAGGCGTATAACGACCCATAAAGATTGCACCTGCATGACGAATGCTATCAGACATTGCTTCTGCATCATCTAAACATAACATCAAATGCTCAGGCGCTACCTGATTAATCAAATCTGACGCTTCTTGACGGTCTTTTACCAAGACTAAAGCACCACGATTGGCAATCGAAGTACGGGCAATTTCTGCCTTTGGCAATATTGCCAGGTGCATTTCAATCGCCTGTTCAACCTCATTCAGCAACTGTTCATCTGGTGTGATGAAAATGGCTTGTGCCACAGTGTCATGTTCAGCTTGCGAAAGTAAATCCATCGCCAACCATTCAGCATTATTTTGGCCTTCGGCATACACCAGAATTTCAGAAGGTCCTGCAATCATGTCGATACCGACCTGACCAAACACCGCACGTTTTGCCGCAGCAACAAAACGGTTGCCTGGGCCGGTAATTTTATCGACCGGTGGGACCGTTTCTGTACCGTAAGCTAATGCCGCAACCGCTTGTGCGCCACCAATCGTGAAGACACGTGTCACACCTGCCAGATAGGCAGCCGCCAGTACCAATGGATTTAAATCACCATTCGGTGCAGGTACCACCATAATAATTTCAGGAACTCCCGCTACATGAGCAGGCACAGCATTCATCAATACTGAAGATGGATAAGAAGCCAGACCACCCGGCACATAAATCCCAACACGATCCAGTGGAGTGACTTTCTGACCAAGCGTATTTCCTAAAGCATCGACATAGGTCCAGCCGTCCTGTTTTTGTGCCTGGTGAAACTCGCGCACGCGTGCTGCAGCAAGCTCTAAAGCTTCGCGCACTTCAGTCGTCAAACCCTCGAAGGCAGCTTGCAGTTGCTCTTGGCTTAACTCTAAATCTGAAAATTGATGCGCCGGATGTCGATCGAACTGTTGAGTGAGTTTAAGAACTTGAGCATCACCATGCTGACGAACATCAGCAATAATTTGATCTACAGTTTTTAAAAGTTCAGGATCATTAACAGTTTCAAAAGCCAACAAGTCAGCAAATGCTTGCTTGAAGTTTTGATCTTGGGTCGATAAACGTCGCATCAATTTACCCATCAGGTTTGAATTCGAAGGCTTTAGTTTACCTGTTTTCCAGACTTTTGTCGGCAGCTATAGTGCTCTAGCCCTATGAGTTTTATTGGAAATAGCTTTTGGTAAAATTAATGAAAGAATTTACATCGTATTTATGTTCAATCGAATAAAAAAAACCGCCCTAAAAGGACGGTTTTTTATGCAACAAATTTAAGCCTGTTTGGCCTTTTCACGTTCTTCTACGGCTTTTTCAAGCTGTGCCAGAATCGGATTTAACAACGCTTGCTTACGCTTGAAGCTGGCTTTATTCACGATTAAACGCGAAGACACTTTGCAAATTTCTTCAAGTGGCTCCAGACCATTGGCACGCAAGGTATTACCTGTATCTACGACGTCAACAATGTAATCGCCCAGACCGACCAGTGGTGCAAGTTCCATGGAGCCATACAGCTTGATCACATCAACCTGCTCACCCAAGCTGGCATAGTATTGACGGGTCAAATTCACGTACTTGGTCGCAATTTTTAAGCGACCTTTAGGACGTTGCATCCCCACCTTACCGGCGGTCATCAATTTACATACCGCAATTTTCAGGTCCAATGGTTCATAGACATTTTGTGCACCATGTTCCATCAATACATCTTTACCGGCCACGCCAATATCGGCTGCACCATTTTCAACATAAGTCGGTACATCTGAAGCACGTAAAATTAAGATACGAACCTGTTTATGCGTGGTCGGGAAAATCAGTTTACGAGACTTATCAGGATCTTCTAAAAGATTAATCCCTGCTGTTTCTAGCAAAGGTAAAGTCTCTTTTAAGATACGCCCCTTACTTAATGCCAAAGTTAAACCATGATCAAAATTGCCCATTACGTCAAAGTTTGGATCATCGTTTCTCATATCGCTCATTAATTTACTCGCTTAATTTGGGCACCTAAACTTTGTAACTTTGCTTCTACATCTTCATAACCGCGGTCAATATGATAAATGCGGTCAATCAGCGTTTCACCTTCAGCGGCAAGTGCTGCCAGCACCAAAGAGAACGAAGCACGTAAATCTGTTGCCATTACGGGTGCGGCAGAAAGTTTTTCTACACCCGTTACCACAGCCTCATTACCTTCTACCTGAATATTGGCACCCATACGTGCCAATTCAGGAACATGCATGAAACGGTTTTCAAAAATCGTTTCAGAAATTGTCGCAAAGCCTTGAGCAATGGCATTCACAGCCATAATCTGGGCTTGCATATCGGTTGGAAATTCTGGATGTGGTAAGGTTTGGAAGCTGACAGCTTTCGGACGTTTACCCAGCATATCCAGTTCAATCCAGTCGTCACCACGGGTCACTTCTGCGCCCATTTCTTCAAACTTGTCCAGCACCGCTTCCATCAGGGACGGATCAGTATGCGTGGTTTTGATACGACCGCCAGTGATCGCTGCTGCTGCCAGATATGAACCGGTTTCAATCCGGTCAGCAACAACCGCATATTCACAGCCATGCAGACGTTCGACACCGGTCACAATTAAAGTATCGGTATCTAGACCTTCAATCTTGGCACCCATCTTGATCAGCATTTGCGCAAGATCAGTGATCTCAGGTTCACGTGCTGCATTGCGAATCGTGGTCACACCATCGGCCAACACGGCAGCCATCAGAATATTTTCTGTCCCACCCACAGTCACCATATCAAAGACAACTTCGCCACCTTTCAGGCGACCATCGACTTTGGCATGTACATAACCGGCTTCGACTTCAATCTCGGCGCCTAAAGCTTCTAAAGCTTTCAAATGCTGATCGACAGGACGGGAACCAATCGCACAACCGCCTGGTAAAGACACTTTTGCACTGCCATAGCGCGCCAATAATGGACCAAGCACCAAAATAGAAGCACGCATAGTTTTTACGAGCTCATACGGTGCGAACTGGTTATCTAATGTAGAAGTATCAGCAACAACCGTATCGCCTTCATAAGTCATGGTGATCCCAAGACCAGCAATCAGCTTCACCAACGTATTGACATCTTTTAGATTAGGAACATTTCTGAGCGTAATCGGGGTATCAGCAAGAATCATTGCTGCCAATAATGGAAGTGCTGCATTCTTTGCACCAGAAATGCGCACTTCACCTTCGAGCTTGATACCGCCCTGAATTAAAAATTTATCCATTAAATGATTAAGCTCCAAATAAGCTTGCTTTGCGCCATTCTTCTTTTGTCATCGCGCGAATCGTTACTGCGTGAACTGCACCACTGGCAATATGGGCATTGAGAGGAGCATAAACAGCTTGTTGGCGTGCAACTGGACGCTTACCTTCAAATTGATCATCCACAATACGGAGATCAAATTTTCCGCCCTGACCACTCACAGCAACATCCGCCTCTGGAAAAGCGGCTTCTAAAATTTCAGCGAGCTGTTCATTATTCATCACAAGACCTCTTATAGGACTAAGGGTGTAAAACGAGCCATTTTACTATAAATAGCAAAAATAATTCATGGATCCATACATTATATATATAAAAAAAAGAGGCTTTTAAAACCTCTTTTTCATCATTTGTCCTTTATAGAGCTAAAGGATGCTGCTGTAAATGCATTTCCCGGTATCGATCAATCTGCCGTTTCAATTTTTCGGTCAATATTTTAATTGAGGTATACATATCATCTGCGGTGGCGTGAGCAAAAAATTCAATGCCCGGTAATCGGATAATAGCCTCTGCGATATGATTACTACTGCCCTTTCTAGAGCGTTTATCAATTTGATGATCTTTCGAGAGTTTCACTTGCATACTATTCACCTGATCCAGGTGCTTCGTCATCTGTGAAAACTTGGTTTTTATACTTTCTTCAATAGCTGGCGTAATCGATAAATGATGTCCACGAATTGTTATTTGCATAGTTCTATCCCTCACCTTCGTTAGGATTAGAAGAGTCTCAATATAAAATAATTTAAATACAGTAACTTATAAATAAAATATCCGTATTTTAAGTCCTGAATCAAATCAATCTTACTGATCCTCAAAAGAAAAAAGATTCATTATGTTGTCATAATGAATCTCTAGAATAGCCAGATTTCAAATTTTAGATCAAGACTTTTCGCTCAGAAGATGAAGGAATATGTAACGATTCACGATATTTCGCCACCGTACGCCGTGCCACATCAATGCCTTCATCTTTTAACATATTGGCAATTGCATTATCAGACAGAGGCTTACGGGCATTTTCTTCGGAAATCAGTTTTTTGATTTTGGCACGAATAGCAGTAGAAGATGCTTCACCACCTGAAGTAGTCCCGACATGACTCGAGAAGAAATATTTCAACTCGAACAATCCACGTGGGGTCAGCATATATTTATTGGTGGTTACACGAGAAACTGTAGATTCATGCAATTCGACTTCTTCGGCAATATCTCTTAAAACCAGAGGTTTCATGCCTTCCGCCCCAATTTCCAAGAACATTTTTTGATGTTCTACAATACAAGTCGCGACTTTCAATAATGTTTTATGCCGTTCATCGATACTTTTGATAAAGTTCTTCGCTTCCAGCATCTGATTACGCAGGTACTGATTATCATCGCTTTGATCTGCACGACGAATCATTTTGGCATAAAAAGAATTGACGCGTAACTTTGGCAGTACATCCGAGTTTAAATTGACTTGCCAGCAGTTATTCTTTTTCATCACCACAACATCTGGCACCTGATAATCCGATTCCTTGTTTTCAAATTCCAGACCTGGATGCGGTTTTAAGGTTTTTAGCAAATCTACAGCACAGCGCAACTGTTCTGGATTTAAGCCAGTCTGTTTGATCAGCTTAGGAAGCTCATTGGTAATCAACAATTCATAATGTTGCAGAAGTTTGATCGCATCATTTCGGCAAGGGGTTGACGCAGGTAAATTATCAAGTTGAACCAATAGGCATTCTGCCAAGCTTCTAGAACCTACACCTACCGGATCCAAACGCTGGATATGCTTTAATACAACGGCAACCTCATCATCTTCAATTTCTTCTTCAGACCCCATAGAAGAGAGTAAATGTTGTACTGATGCAGTAATTTCACTCAACTCAGCATCTAAAAAACCTTTGTCGTCCAAAGAATCGACTATGCAATAAGCGATTAATTTATCAACCTGTGAAAAATTCAGCAGATTAATTTGTTCTAGCATATATTCTTGCAGGCTCTGATGCCCTTGACGATTATCTTCACGCTCTTCGAACTCGGCTGCCCCCAGACTTGTAGGTTGATGGGTATAGACATCATCCCAATCGGTATCTACAGGTAAGTCATCAGGCAGATGATCGGCATTAAGTTGATTAGTTAGATCTTGATTTTCATTATTTGACTCAATTGTAGATAAGCTTTCAAGGGTAATTTGCTCTTCAACTTTTTCTAATAGAGGATTACTATCAAGTTGCAACTGAACTTCTTGTTCCAATTCCAGACTTGAAAGTTGTAATAGCCGAATTGCCTGCTGTAATTGTGGAGTTAATGACAGCGAGTTCGCAATTTTTATACCCACTGATAATCTCATTGTTACCCCCCTTAATAGAAAATCCCGTTTTATAAGCAATTTTTATGCCGTTTTATTTTTTATAACACAGATTTACCAAAAAACATACAAATTGGATTTTAAATTTCTAGTCTTTCGCGACTAATAATTGTTTAAATACTTAATTTTTCGCATAAAAAAATCCCCCTCTGCCTTGGCGGAGGGGGATTTTGGAATAATGAGCTGGCGATGACTTACTCTCACATGGGTAACCCCACACT